>JBNGDZ010000712.1:0-1959 GCA_049975765.1 Armatimonadota bacterium | reverse complement strand
GGCTCCGGAGGCCAGTGCTCTCTCCACTGAGCTACGGGCGCATGTGGCAGCGACAGCTATAAGCGACGAGCGAACGACTTCGCTGTGCCGTTGCTGCTTTCGTCTGCCGTTCTCTGCCGTTTCGTTTGGAGGGGCGGGCCTCCGCTCCCGCCCGGTCGTTGTCGGGCCGGAAGCCCGACCTACGCGTAGGGTTGGCCATCCCCAGATGTCGTTGACCGTCTGTGCCGTTATCTGCCGTATCTGCTGCTATCGTTCTCTGTCGTCCTGTGCCGTTCTGCCGTCTGGCGGAGAGGGAGGGATTCGAACCCTCGAAGGAGGCTTGATACCCCCTTAATCGCTTAGCAGGCGACTGCCTTCAGCCACTCGGCCACCTCTCCGCCCTCATTCGCCCTATATCTTACCACACATAACGGACCCCGGCAAGCGCCGCAGCCCCCCTTGGGCACCGCTCACGGCCCCTCGATCGCCCAGAAGGCGTCCCGGATCTGCCGGTACTGCTCCTCGGAGAGATTGACCGACATGGCGCCGGCGTTCTCGGTGGCCTGCGTGGCGTTGCGCGCGCCGGCCAGCGCGCAGGTGATGCCCGGTGCCGCGATGGTCCAGGCCAGCGTGACCTGCGCGACCGTCGCGTCATGTCTCTGGGCGATGGGCCGCATCACATCATCGATGACGGCGTTCACGCGCCTGATGTTCTCCTCGGTGAACCACGGCTTGTCGCGGCGCTGGTCGCCCTCCCGAAACTCCCGGTCCGGGGTGACCTTCCCGGTGAGCAGGCCCTGCTCCAGCGGGCTGTAGACCACGCTGGCGATCTCGTGGTCGTCGCACCAGGCGATGACGTCGTCGTAGTTCTCGCGCGAGAGCAGGCTGAACTTGGGCTGGGAGGAGTGCACCGGGCCGTAGGCCAGGCACTCGTCGATCATCTCGGACGTGAAGTTGCTCACGCCGATGGCGCGGATCATCCCCTGGTCGAGCAGCTCCACCAGCGCCCCCATGGTCTCCTCCAGCGGCGTGGTCTGGTCGGGCCAGTGGCACTGGTAGAGGTCGATGTGATCCACGCCGAGACGCTCCAGGCTCCGCTCGCACTCCCACAGGATGCTGTCACGGGTGAGGTCCCGGTAGATCTCGACCGGCTCCCCGTCGGCATTCTCGCTGTCGAAGTGATGCTGGCCCTGATCGTGATCCCAGCGCAGCCCGCACTTGGTGAAGATCAGGACCTCATCGCGGCGGTCCCGGATGCCCTCGCCGACCACGCGCTCGGAGTGGCCGAAGCCGTAGACGGGCGCGGTGTCGATGGCGTTGATGCCCGCGTCGATGGCGGCGTTGATGCCCTCGACGGCCTTCTCGTCATCGGTCCCGCCCCACAGCCAGCCGCCGATGGCCCACGCGCCGAAGACAATGGGGGTGGCCTCCAGGTCCGATGTCCCGATCTGCCGAAGCTGCATGGGAACCCTCCTCCGTCTCGCTGTCAGTGGTGCGCGGTTCGGCGGAACGCGGCTCGAGTCCTTCCTCAGACCACGCCAACTGGACGCCCCCGCCCCCGCCGGCGCACTTCACCGAGTGCAGGTGAACACCAGGTCGTAGTCCTCATCGCCCCGCTGAGCGCGGCTGACCTGCTGGCGCGAGACCCCGCCGTCATCGTCCAGGTCCGGCCCCAGGCTCCAGAGCACGAAACCGTCCCCGTCGCGGCGGTAGCGCAGCCGCTCACCGCTGAAGGGATCGACGGCGTAGTCCGGATCGTCGCCGCGCGGGAGCTTGTCCAGGCCCTGGGGATAAACGCGATGCGCATGTTTGTGCGCCTTCAGGTCCAGCGCCACCACGGACATCTCGACTTCGGCCACGGCCTGGTCGCGCTTCTTGTTCGCCTCTGCGAACACCGGGCCGAGCATCTCCGCCAGCGCCACAAACGGATTGCGGCCCCCGTCGGGGGCGGCGGGCTCATGGGCGGTCTCGCGATAGGGC
>JBNGDZ010000711.1:0-1960 GCA_049975765.1 Armatimonadota bacterium | reverse complement strand
GGATCGGGGGGCCTGGGAGCGGCTGGTCGCGGACGAACACGCTCGCATCTTCAACCTCCACTTGCGCCTGATCGGGGACCGCGAGGCCGCGGCCGATCTGACCCAGGAGAGCTTCGTGGAGGCCTGGCGCTCCGCGGACGGCTACTCCGGCGAGGGCTCACCGCGCGCCTGGCTCTACGGCGTGGCCATGAACGTGAACCGGAGCTGGCTGCGCCGCCAGGGCCGCCGGGAGCCGCCCGAGGAGATCGACGACAACCTGCCCGACCCCCAGCCCACCGCCGAGGAGGTGGCGATCCTCCGCGAGCACACCGAGATGGTGCTCGATGCGGTCCGCAGGCTGCCGGAGAGCTACCGCCGGACGGTGGCCATGCGCTACTTCGGCGGTCTGAGCGCTGCGGAGGTCGCGGAGGCGGAGGGCGTGGAGCCGGGCACGATCCGCTGGCGTCTGCACGAGGCGAACAAGCGACTCTGGGCGATCCTGCAGCCCGAGGAGACCGCCCAGGGTCTCAACGAAGAGGAGGGCGACAATGAGGCAGAACGGGACGGAGAGCTTCGAATCGCCCCTTGACGAGGTGCTCGAGAGCATCCCGCAGGAGGACCCGCCGGGCGACCTGCAGCAGCGCTGCATGGATGCGCTGGAGCAGGCCGCGGCGGAGCAGAGGCCGTCGCATCCGCGGTGGTACGCGCCGCTGCGCAACGTGGTGGCCGTCGCCGCCGGGCTGCTGCTGATCATCGGCACGGCGAACCTGTATCAGTCCTACGTCACCGGCGCGCGCAGCGCAGACTCCCTGTCCGGCGTGAGGCAGATCGAGGCGGAGGCAGTTGAGCGCGAGTCGGCGGCCGCAGAGATGGCGGAGAGGCCCGCGTCCGAGCCACAGGGGGCGCGGATGGGGGTTGACTACTCGGGCCAGCCTGGCCAGCGGCCTGCGCCGGGCGAGTACCACGTCGTCCGGGGCGTGTCAGAGGAGCGTCAGGAGGAAGCGGCCCCGGAGATGGCGATGATGCCCAAGGAGGCGGCGCCCGAGACCAGCCTGGCGCTCCCGCACGCTGAGCGAGAGCAGGTCGGCTCCACCATGGCTGGCGTGAGGGCGCATCGCGTAGCGACGGCCTACGAGGAGGAGGAGGAGGAGGCGCCGCCCGTTGACGCCGTCTCCGCGGATGGCGAGCTTGGCGACATCGTCCTCCCACATGCTCCGCGGCGCCCGGTCGCCGCTGACCAGCCGCGCACGCCCGAGGTGGAGGATCCGTGGCGGGACTTCTCGGGTCGGCGGCAGGTCATCAGCACCAAGGAGATGGACGTCGAGGTGCGCGACGTCGAGGACGCCTACGACCGCGCGCGCGCCATCGTGGACAAGCACGGCGGCTTCGTGGCCAGCGACCGGGTGCAGATCTCCGAGGACGAGCCCGACGTGGCGCACCTGACCATCCGCCTGCCGGTCGATCAGTTCGAGAGCGCCATCACCGACCTGCGGCAGCTCGGCGAGGTCGTGCGGCTCGTCGGCGAGAGCCTGGACGTGACGCAGCAGTACTACGAGGAGGGCGCCGAGATCCGCGGGATGGCCGACCGCGAGCAGTGGCTGGTGGACCGCTACGAGCGGGAGACGAACGCGCACAAGAAGCGCCAACTCAAGCAGCAGATCGACCAGCTCCGCCGCGAGCTCAAGCAGGAGAAGGAGATCCTCACCCGGCTGGCGGAGCAGACGCACTGGCCGGTGCTGGAGCTGCAGCTTCTGCAGAGCACCGGGCCGGGCGACTTCGCATCGCGGATGCTGGAGGGCAGCCTCTCGACGCTGGCGTGGGTGGGCGCGACGGCGATCATCTGGGTGCCGGTCGTGGTGCTGCTGACGCTGTTCTGGCGCCGCATCGTCCCCGCGAGGCCGGAGGACTGACGTCCGCGTCAGGGTGCGGGTGCACGCGTAGGTCGGGCATCCCTGCCCGACCTGGGGGATCGGCCCCGCCC
>JBNGDZ010000710.1:0-1963 GCA_049975765.1 Armatimonadota bacterium | reverse complement strand
GGGTCAGGACGATCTCAGCGCCGCCACTGTCGGCCGCCTGCGCCGACACCGTCGCGACAGGGCTTGCCTCGCCTCGCTCCGTGACCTCCACCCGCAACCGCCGCACGCAGCCCTCAGCGCCGGAGCGGATCGCGTAGGAGGGGCACGTGCACATCCGCTGGGGCGCCCGCGCAGTCGCGCCCCCACAAACGGCCGGTGGGGCTGAGGTCCCGCCACTCCGCACGGCATGACGACAACGGCTCACGGCACACCCCGGCCGTCAGGCCGACATGGAGGCACGGGCTACTTCCGGACCCACACCTCAATGAACGGTGCAGGATAACGCCAGTCCTGGGGGGCCAGACGGCCTGCAGTGAAGGGCGCATCGACGCCAGGCCGAGACGAGTTGGTGTACGCCCGCTCGTAGCTCTCCGCCAGGACCATCATGAGCTGCTGCGCTGCCGGATCATCGGTGCGCAGCCTGCCGCCAAGCTCGAAGTCAGTGATCACGACCGCGTCCGGCCTCTCCTCGCGTACACAAGTACCGTCCACGCCCACGACCCAGAGCGCTCGCATGGGTCTGCGGTAGGGGCGCCACATGGGGGTGTCGCGCAGCGCCGCCCCTCCGTTGCAGTAGTCCACGGGCGGATGATAGAACCACGGCTCGGTCAAGAGCGCGATGGAGCCATCGCGCGGCACAGCCTGCTCGAGCACCGCCAGCGCCTCCGCCCGCGGGTGGCGGGACGCGAGACCATAGAGGGTATCAGCACTGAGAAGAAGGGGCGCGGCGATGACGGCGACCAGCAGCAGGCCGACCGCAATCCTCGCCACGGCCGAACCGAGCCACGCCCTGGCCGCCGCCCAGGCCGATCGCGACGCGAGCGGCGCTACGGCGATGGCGATGACAGGCAGTAGCGGCACCTCGTATCGGGCGTAGCGTACCTGGGCCGAGGCGATGACCACGAACGCAACAGCCCCGAAGGCCAGCACCGGGACAAGCTCCCACCGCCGCTCCCCCCACGCCATGAGCAGGCCCATCGGGATCGCCAGCAGCACCGGAGGTCCGCAGGCCCGCACCAGGCCGTGGAGGTGGAACAGGCAGCCGCTGGGGTACAGAGCCATCATCGATGGGTCGTCGCCGGCCCGCATGTGATGCATCTCGAAGCTGATGTCGTGCCAGGCGCTGGGCCAGTCGAGCAGCGTGAAGGGTGAGGTCAGCGCGAAGGCCGCCAGGGCTGCGATGGGCGGCACCAGGAGCGAGGCCAGCGGCGGCCTATCCTCCGCGCCCCCGTGTGCCAGCACCCGTGCCACCGCCCAGGCCGTCAGCGGCGCCACCAGGACGATGGCCCCGCTGTACTTGGTGCTGGCGGCGAGGCCGGAGGCGACCCCCGCCCACACGGCGTACCGGATGTTCCCGGGCCGCCGCACCATGAGGACCGCGAACAGCAGAGCGATGGTGGTGAACAGCGCGCCGGGCACGTCCACGGTGGCGTAGTGTGAGTGCAGCACGTGCAGGGGCATCGCGGCCACCAGCAGCCCTGCCAGAAGGCCGGCCCGATGGTCCCAGATGGCACGGGCGAGGGCGTACACAACGGCCACCGTCGCCACGCCCATGACGACCGTCAACACACGGGCGTCAAGAGTCCACTCCCGGATTGCCATGGGCAGCAGTGCGCCACCGGGGCTCGCCGTGGCGACCGAGAGGAAGATGCTGGGGTGGGCGAGCGCGGCCGCGATCCCGACGAGGTAGAGGTAGAGACTCCCGTAGTTGAAGAAGTGCGGGTTGAGGTCCCCCAGCGCCATCGAGAGAGCGCCGCGGAGGGAGTGGAACTCATCGGGATGGTAGGAGAAGAGGTGGCTATCGTCAGAGAGGCCCCACCTGATCCCGATCAGTCGCAGCGCCAGGGCCAGGGCCAGGAGGGCGCCGAGGGCGGCGGCGCGCAGGGCCGCGGCCCTGCGCCGCTCGCGCGTCTGTGTGCGCGCG
>JBNGDZ010000709.1:0-1967 GCA_049975765.1 Armatimonadota bacterium | reverse complement strand
GGCGGGCCGGACGGTGGTCCGGCCCCTCCACGCGAGCTTGCGCTCGCGTAACGGCCGCGCAACGAAGCAGTGTGCGCGCGCCCCGGGGAGGCACAGGCCTCTTGCCAGGGGCGGCGGACGCCAGGAGACGTGCACGCGGCGCCGGCGCGCTCCACTGGCACTCGCAGCTCGCACGCGCGAGCGGACAAGCTTGACTCCGCCCAGCGAGCGTGGTAGTCTCTGTTCCAGCGACTTGACAACCCGTGCGAGCGGGCACGAGGGAGACGTCGCGCCTGGCGAGGCGACATCTCTCCCGGAAGACCGGTGCGAATCCGGCGCTGCCCCGCAACTGTAACCGGAGACGACGGCTGCAGCAGGCCACTGGCGATCCCCTGGATCGCCGGGAAGGCGCGGCCCGAGGATGACCCGGAAGCCAGGAGACGATCCCGCTCGCCCGACGGAGCACTCCCCGAGGGCGGGAGGCGTCTCACTCAGTACAGGACCGCCTTCGGGCGGTCCGTTTTCAGTTTAACGAGGCGACGGTCCCGTGATGGCGACGCTGACATATCTCGTGGAGGCTGGCGGCCCCACCATGGTCGTGCTGCTGGGGGCATCGGTGCTGCTGGTGGCCGTGGTGGCCGAGCGCTGGTACGCCTACGCCCGCTTCGGCAGGCAGCTCGACGCGGCGGCCTCAGAAGGCGAGGTCGAGGGCTGGTTCGCGGATATCGTGCGGCTCCCGCTCCCCAATGACCCGGATCGCGCCGAGCGCCGCCACGAGGCGAACGTGCTCAGGGCCCAGGACCTGCTGCGAGCCCGGCTGCCCGTCCTGGCCACGCTGGGGGCGCTGTCGCCGTTCATCGGCCTGTTCGGCACCGTGGTGGGGATCATGCACTCCTTCGAGGCCGTGGCGCGGCAGAAGGGCGCCGGCATCGAGGTCGTCGGCGCCGGCATCGCTGAGGCCCTCATCTGCACCGCCGCCGGCCTGGCCGTGGCCATCCTGGCGGTCCTCGCCTACAACATCTTCAACTCGCTGATGCGCCGGCACCTGGACCGCCTGGATCTGGGCTATTTGACTCGGGAGGAGGCGGGCTGATGCTGCGGCGCCGCCGCGACGCAGAGGACCTTTTCGCGGACATCAACATCATCCCGTTCACCGATGTCTGCCTGGTGCTGCTGATCATCTTTATGATCACCGCCAACTTCATCGCCACCGGCCAGGGCCTGAACATCGAGCTGCCGACCGCCGCTTCGGCCCTGCCCGAGACGCGGGGGCAGCTCATCGTCTTCGTCACCGCCGAGGGCGAGGTCTACCTGAACGCCGAGCGCGTCGCGCCCGATGGCCTCCGCGGGCGGCTGGCGGGGGCCGCCGAGGAGGACCCGGAGATGGTCGTCGTCATAAGCGCCGACCGCACGGTCCCCTACGAGCGGGTGGTCGAGGTGCTCGACGCAGTGCGGGGCGCGGGCGTGAGCTACCTGGCCCTGGCCGCCGAGCAGGAGGTGGCACAGCGATGACGCCGCCACGGGCGCCCTTTGAGCGCATGTTGCCTGCCTGGCTCGCGGTATCGCTGCTCGTCCACGCGGCGGTCTTCGCAGGCGCGGCCCTGCTGCCTCGCACGGAGGACGGGCCTGCTGAGCGGGCCATGCGCGTGGTTGTGGCCGGGAAGGTAACGCCGCCCCGGCCCGCGACAGATGCATCACTCCACCGGGCCCCAGCGGCCGAGACGGAGGCGGGCGGTATGCACGTCACCTCCCCGGCTCAGCCTCAGAGGCGTGCCGCGCAGCAGCTATCCCGCCGTACCAACCGGCCGGAGCCCGCCGACCCATCGCCCGCAGGATCGACAGGCCGCGAGCAGTCCGTCGCTCGTACATCTGAAGCGGTACGTGCTGGCGGCGACCGCCTCACCGATATGAGGCCCGGCACCTCGGCGTCCGCGCCGAGGATGGGGCGCGCCGGAGTGCCGGTGGACGGCCCGGTCGCGGGGGGGGGC
>JBNGDZ010000708.1:0-1968 GCA_049975765.1 Armatimonadota bacterium | reverse complement strand
CGCAGATGGCTGTGAGGACGAGCGCTCGCGGTGGTCTCGGCATATGCATCGCCTCCTGGCATGGTTGACGGGTGTGCCCGGCGCGTCCATTCGCGCCCCCGTTCCCGCTGCCCTCTTTCACCGCCGGCTCCCGTTGCGCACATTGCCTGTAAAGGCCGCAACGTTGCGCTGTGCAGGGAGAAGGTGTTATGATGGCGCGCGGCGAATCCACCCGCGGTTCGAAGTGAATCAACAGGGAGGTATCGTCTGTGAAGGTACCCGTCGTTGACCAGGACATATGCACCGGATGCGGACTATGCCCCGACATCGCCCCAAGCACATTTGAGCTCGGCGACGATGGAGTAGCCGAGGTCATCGACCCGCAGGGCGACGACGAGGACACGATCCAGGAGGCGATCGACTCCTGCCCCGTGGAGGCCATCTCCTGGGAGGAGCAGTAGCAGTCTGCCGAGCCGATGCCACACCACTGGGACAGTCCGCGCTGGCTGTCCCAGGTTCATGTACCACAGGAGATGCGACGGCGGCAAGGAGACCTCACGCAGGTGCACGCCATGGATGACAGTCGGGCCAACGGGGAGGCCGTGGAGGTCCGCGCGGGGGAGGCGCGGCGGGGACCCTCGTGGGAGAGCGTGGCGGCCCCGCATCCGGGAATACGGGACCCACGGAGCCGCAGACCCGGGCAGTGGGCGCCGCTCACCGACGCCATAGTCGTCGGCGTCGCCGCCATACTCGTCGTGGCGTCGATCATGGCGGCGCACAGCTCCTCGCCCGTCGCCCGTCCGAGGGACTGGGCCCTCTGGCGCGCCGACGACGTCCCGGTGAGCGTCTGGTACCCGGCCGGCTGGCGGGTGATTGAGACTGCCCGCGGGACGGAGAGAGAGCTGGTGGCACTTCGCTCGGAATGGGTGAGGATGCACCTGATCCTCACGCAGCAGCAGGGCGGCACCCAGGCGGTGGGTGCGCGGTATGACGCTCTGGAGATGGTGCACCGGACCGCAGCCTGGCGCTGGGAGATGCTGCTCGGGGACCTCACCGACGGGGCGCCGAGGAGGACCGTAATCGGGGGACGACCCGGCGTGTGGTCGCAGTTCAGCTTCAGCACGGGGTTCCTGACCGAAGGAGAGCCGATGACGGGCTGCCGCGCCACGTTGGCCTCGCCGCAGGCAACGGTCCTGGTGGCCGTGGTCGCCCCGAGCCGCTACTGGCAGACCTTCCGGCCCACCGCGCTCGACATCATCGGCAGCGTCAGGATCGGCGCGGGCACTGGACGCTAATCGGACTGAGTTGAGGGTCGCTCCCGGATGAGGATGACGGCGACACCGACGACGATGATCGCCAGCGACGCCACCTGCGCGATGGTGAGCTGCGGAATCGGCTCGAAGACCTCGGCGCTGGCCCCACGGCGGAAGACTTCCACCACAAAGCGCACGACTGACGAGAGCACCAGGAAGCCGAGGAAGCGATCAAACGGCCTCCGCAGCCGGGGGCTGAGCGCCAGCAGCACGGGAAGCGTGAACAGCAGCGTGCCGGCCACCGCGTAGAGCTGGGTGGGGTGCAGCGGCTCGCCGGCGGGAGCTCCGGCCGCCTCCGGCGGGAAGACGACACCCCAGGGCAGGTCGGTGCTCCGGCCCCAGCAGCAGCCGTTGAGGAAGCAGCCCACCCGCGCGATGGCATAGGCCAACGCCACGCCCGGCGCGGAGAGGTCGAAGGCCCGGGCCAGGCTCACACCCATGACGCGAGTGCCGATGCCCAGCACCAGCAGCGCCCCCGCGACCCCGCCGTGCCACGACATCCCCCCGCTCCAGAGGTTGAGGGCCTCGAGCGGCTCCCCGGCATACTCGGAGAGGTTCAGAAGCACGTAGCCGAGGCGGCCGCCGATAATCCCGCCGGCGAAGCCCAGCAGCGCGACGTGCAGCACATCAGTCCCCGTGAAGCCGTAGCGGTCGCGATCCAGGTACATCCACGTGG
>JBNGDZ010000707.1:0-1972 GCA_049975765.1 Armatimonadota bacterium | reverse complement strand
CG
Organism: Armatimonadota bacterium; assembly: GCA_049975765.1. Taxonomy (GTDB): domain Bacteria; phylum Armatimonadota; class Zipacnadia; order Zipacnadales; family UBA5352; genus JAYENL01. Next base: position 1,970 of record JBNGDZ010000707.1, on the reverse strand, counting down.
ATACGCCTATGATGGACATCGTGGAGCTTGGCGATCCGCCGACCACGCTGCAGCAGCTTGAGCTGCCCGGGCCGGTGATCCCGGTGGCGAACTAACCGCGCAGCTCCAGCAGCAGGCTGTAGAGCTCGTTGCGCCCGCGGCCGGTCAGCTCTGAGAGCAGATCGGCCGCGTCGCGCGTACTCATGTCCGCATCGAGGAGCCGTCGGGCGGCGCGGCGCAGAGCCTGCTCGTCCGGGGCGGGCTCGTCGCGCCCCTCGCCGGGGGGCAGCAGCAGCGTCACCTCGCCACGCGGCTTCTCCCGGGCGAAGCGGTCGATCGCCTCTGCGGCAGTGGTCCGCAGGATCTCCTCGTGGACCTTGGTGAGCTCGCGGCAGATGACCACCTGCTGCTCGGGGCCGGCCACCTGCTGCAGGTCACTGAGGCACTCCCGCAGGCGGTGGGGGGCCTCGAAGAACACGCTGGTGACCGGCGAGGCGACCAGCCGCGCCAGGAGGTCGCGGCGCTGCTCCGGGCCGCGCGGGGCGTAGCCTGCGAACTCGAAGCGATGCGCCGGAAGGCCGCTGGCGCTGAGGGCGGCGGTGATGGCACTTGGCCCCGGCACGGGGACGATGCGCACCCCTCGCTCCGCGGCCTCCCGCACCAGCGTCGCTCCCGGGTCGGAGAGAGCCGGCGTGCCGGCGTCGGAGGCCAGCGCCATGATCGCACCGGAGGCGAGGCGCTCTATCAGCTTGGCGCGCTTGTCGGGGTGCGTGTCGCCGTGGTAGCTCTCCACCGACGCGGGGATGCCCAGCGCCGAGAGCAGCGTGCGAACCCGCCGCGTGTCCTCCGCCAGCACGAGGTCCGCCTCGCCCAGAACGTGGCGGGCTCGCGCGGTGACGTCCTCGAGGTTGCCGATCGGCGTGGCGACCACGTAGAGGGTACCCGGTGTAGGCGCGTCGGGGGACTCGGTCGCCATGGCTGTGCTCCAGAACTCAGGCGTGCGCAGCGTCGCGCAACGGCGGAGACGGTGGCATGCTACGCTTGAAGGCGCTGCTCTCCAGGCGCCCGGCGACCTCGCGAACGACCTCCTCGTCGAAGCCCTCGGCTACCACCTGCTCGGCGGTCATACCCTCATCCACCAGCCGCGAGAGTATCTGGTCGGCAGTGTCGTAGCTGAAGCCCAGCTCGCCCTCGTCGGTCTGCCCCTGCCATAGGTCGGCTGTGGGGGGCTTAGTGATTATCCGCTCGGGGACGCCCAGGTGCGCAGCCATTCGCCGGACCTGCGTCTTGTAGAGGTCGCCGATGGGGTTGAAGGCGCAGGCCATGTCGCCCCATAGCGTGGTGTAGCCCAGCAGGGCCTCCGTGCGGTTGCCCGTCCCGATGACCAGTGCGCCGAGGCGCTCGGACTGATCGTAGAGGATCGCCATACGCTCCCGCGCCATCTTGTTGGCGCGGCGCACGCGGCCCGCGTCAGGGTAGCGCTGGTAGTAAGCGTCGATCATGGGGGTGATATCGATGACCTCGTGCGGCAGGTCCAGGTCATTGACCACCGCTTGGGCGTCTTCGAGTGACGCTGAGCTGGAGCCGCTGTAGGGCATCATGAGGGCGTGCACGCGACTGGGACCCAGGGCACGAGCGGCGAGATAGGCGCTCACCGCGGAGTCTATGCCTCCAGAGAGGCCGATCACCCCCCGCCGCCGACCGGCCTCCTCGACCCGCTGCTGAATGAAGCGGGCCGCCTCCTCCGCGGCTGTCTCCCAGTCAAGCTCGAAGCGGTCCATGGCTGCCCGTCCGCCTACTCGCCGCTACCCGGGATAGTGATGGGCATCTGAGACTGCGATTGCATGCTCTCCCGGTACTCGTCGAGCCACTGCTGCTCCTTCTCGGCCAGCTCCGTACGCTCCAGCTCATCGTAAACGGCCTGCAGGCGCCGGTGGATGGAGCTGTTCATGTAGTCGAAGCCCTGGGCCCACTCGGAGGCGCTCTTGAAG
>JBNGDZ010000706.1:0-1982 GCA_049975765.1 Armatimonadota bacterium | reverse complement strand
GATGGAGGCCGTGACGCTGTGCACATATGTGGGGCTATTCTCGCAAAAGAGCGATGACGAGTGCCTCGAGGAGGTCGAGAAGTTCCGCCGCTACCTGCAGATCGCTCAGGAGCTGGAGTGCGACCTCATCCGGGTGCAGCCGGGCGGCCCGCCGCAGCCGTCGGCGGCCCGGGAGGACCACTGGGTGCGGGCCGCTCACTACCTCCGGGAGTGCTGCGACCTGGCGCTGAGCCGCGACACGGGCGTCGTGATGGAGAACAACTTCGGGCTCTCCGCCACCTGCGACGCCACCATGGAGATGATCGCCCGGGTCGATCGGCCGAACCTGGGCATCAACTACGATCCGGGGAACCTCTACCGCATGGACCGTTACTACGGCATCGAGGCCCTGGCGCGGTTCGGAGAGCTGGTCTGGAACGTTCAGGTGAAGGACTGCTACCGCGACGAGCACACCGATGACTACGGGCTGCTGCTGGGGGAGGGCGAGGTGGATTACGCCTCAATCTTCGCCTGGCTCAAAGAGGTGGAGTACGATGGGCACGTCTCCGCCGAGTCCCATAAAGAGCCCACTGACGATCTCAATGCCGTGGACATCGCGCACCACGAGTACCAGGCCATCCGGGCGCTGATCGAGAGCGCCTGAAAGGCGAGGGTGTCGCCATACATGCAGCAGACAACGCAGCTTACATTGCACGAGAACGTCCAGTTCATCTACGAACTCGTTCTTGCCCAGATGGAGCTTGAGGCGGCGGGCGTGGACTTCGCCGTAGGCGACAACCTTCGCTGCTTTCGGGCCAACGGGCGGCTCGACCGTCAGCGGCTCATCCGCCGGTCGGCCTACGTGAGGTCTCTGCAGGAACCACACGGCGATGAGATGCTCACCGACTACCACCACATCCAGCAGTACAACCAGACCCAGTCGATCAACCAGTACCTCACGCACTGGTTTTACCCCTACAAGGGCAAGTTCCACCCGCAGATGATCCGCGCGCTGCTGGGGATCATCGGGCTGGGGCCGGGCGACCTGGTGCTGGATCCCTTCATCGGCTCCGGGACCACGGCGGTGGAGGCGCAGCTTCTGGGCATCGACTGCATCGGGGTGGACATCTCGCCACTGTGCTGCCTCATCTCACGGGTCAAGACGCAGTCCTGGGAGCACCTGGAGGAGATCGAGGCGGCCTCGGAGTACGTGGCGCCGTGCGCCGACAACGCGCACCAGCAGCGACTCTTTCGCGCCCCGCAAGATCGGGAACTGCCTGAGGGGCCGGTCAAGGACTTCTTCGACCTGGCCGAGATGATCGCCCGCTCCGACACCTCCCGCCGGCGCCGCGACCCGCTGCAGGCCTTCGTGCACAACCGCGACAAGATGCTGGCCTCGGTGCGGGACCACGTGGAGGTGAAGAGGCGGCTGGAGCTGGACTTCGGCGCGGTGGAGATCGTGGAGGGCGATGTCCGGGAGCTGGACCTGGAGGACGCCAGCGTGGACGGCATCATCACCTCCCCGCCCTACTCCATTGCGCTGAACTACGTCAAGAACGACGAGCACGCGCTGGAGGCGATGGGCTTCGACCTCGACGAGCTGAGCGAGGAGTTCATCGGCGTGCGCGGGCGCGGCAGGACGCGCTTCGAGCTGTACGAGGAGGACATGCGCCAGGCGGCGCGGGAGATGCACCGCGTGATGCGCCCCGGGACGGAGGCGGCGGTGGTCATCGGGAACGTGACCTACCAGGGCGAGGAGATCGACACCACGGGCATGTTCACCGAGGCCTGTGAGGACGTCGGCCTGAGCCTGGAGCGGTCCGTGGACAAGATCATCTTCGGGCTCTATAATGTGATGCAGAAGGAGTACATCCTGCTGTTCCGCAAGCAGTGACGGGGCGAGGCCGAAGACGCTCGCCGGCGCCCCGAGCGCAGGTCTGACAGCCCACTGACGCAAGGAGAAGGCCATGATGCGGAGCCTCTGGTGCCGGATGGTGGTCGTC
>JBNGDZ010000705.1:0-1990 GCA_049975765.1 Armatimonadota bacterium | reverse complement strand
CTCGGCCGCGTCGACGCCCCGTTTGGTCGCGACGAGGATGTCGAGGTCGCCGACTTCAACATGAACGCCATGTGCGCCGCCGGCACGGGCTCGTTCCTCGACCAGCAGGCGGTGCGCATGAACCTGTCCATCGAGGAGTTCGGCCGCATCGCCCTGGAGAGCGAGCATCCCCCGCGGGTGGCCGGCCGCTGCTCCGTCTTCGCCAAGTCCGACATGATCCATCTCCAGCAGATGGCGACGCCGGTCAAGGACATCGTGGCAGGGCTGTGCTACGCGCTGGTGCGCAACTTCAAGTCCACGGTCGGCTCCGCGCGGGATCTGGTCCCGCCGGTGTCGTTCCAGGGCGGCGTGGCGGCGAATCCGGCCATCATCCGGGCGATCCGCGACGTCTACGAGCTCGACGACGATCAGCTCATCATCCCCGAGCACTTCGGCGCCATGGGTGCCATCGGGGCGGCGCTCCGGGCTCTGCGTGACGGCGCGCCTGAGGCCGACCTGTCGGCCGTAGCTGAACTGCAGGGCCACGTTCTGGGCACGGCGGACCGGGAGCGACTGGAGCCGCTGCGGCTGGAGAAGAGCGTCATCCACCCTTCCGAGGTGGTGCCGCCGCAGCCGGGCGAGAAGGTCCCCGCCTACCTCGGCATCGACGTGGGCTCGATATCCACCAACCTGGTGGTGATGGACGCCGACGGCCGGGTGCTGCACAAGGAGTACCTCATGACGGCCAGCCGGCCGATCGAGGCCGTGCGCGCCGCACTCAAGTCCACCGGGGAGGCCATCGGCGACCGGGTGGAGATCCGCAAGGCCTGCACCACCGGCTCGGGGCGCTATCTGATCGGCGACTTCGTGGGCGCGGACGTGGTCAAGAACGAGATCACCGCCCAGGCCACCGGCGCCATCCACCTGGACCCGAGCGTGGACACCATCTTCGAGATCGGCGGGCAGGACTCGAAGTACATCAGCATCGACAACGGCGTGGTCGTGGACTTCATGATGAACAAGGTCTGCGCCGCGGGCACCGGATCATTCCTGGAGGAGCAGGCCGACAAGCTGGGCATATCGATCAAGGAGGAGTTCGCCCAGAACGCGCTCTCGGCCGAGGCGCCGCCGAACCTGGGGGAGCGCTGCACGGTCTTCATGGAGTCGGAGCTGCTCAGGCACCAGCAGGCCGGCGTCGACACTCCCGACCTGGCGGCGGGCCTGGCATACTCCATCGTCTACAACTACCTCAACCGGGTGGTGGAGGATCGCCGCGTGGGCGAGAACATCTTCTTCCAGGGCGGCACGGCCTTCAACAGGGCCGTGGTTGCGGCCTTCGAGTCCGTGACCGGCAAGCGCATCACCGTCCCGCCACACAACGAGAACACCGGCGCCATCGGCTGTGCCCTGATCGCCAGGGAGCACGACGACGGCAAGGGCAGCAAGTTCAGGGGCTTCGACCTCTCGGATGTGCAGTACACCATCGAGAGCTTCGAGTGCAAGGGCTGCCCCAACCGCTGCGAGGTCAACAAGGTCGTTATCGAGGGCGAGCCGCCGTTGTTCTACGGCGACCGATGCGGCAAGTACCAGACCCGGGAGACCGAGGACGGGCACTCGGACATGCCCGACCTGTTCGCCGAGCGCCAGGAGATGCTCGAGCACGCGTACGACTCTGAGCGGCAGCTCCCCGAGGACGCGCCACGCGTTGGCATACCGCGTTCGCTGCTGTACTTCGAGCTGCATCCCTTCTGGAAGGCGTTCTTTAGCGAGCTGGGATGCGAGATCGTGCTGTCGGAGCCAACCAATAATGCCATCGCTCACATGGGCGCCGAACGCTCTGTGGCCGAGACCTGCTTCCCGCAGAAGCTCAACCTCGGGCACGTGTTGGCGCTGCTGGACGAGGACCTCGACTACCTCTTTCTGCCCAGCGTCATCAACCTCCAATGCCCGGATGAGCGGATGACCGACAGCTTCGTGTGCCCCTACATCCAGAGCGTGCCCTACCACATCA
>JBNGDZ010000704.1:0-1993 GCA_049975765.1 Armatimonadota bacterium | reverse complement strand
GAGGCCTGCAGCTTGGGCTGCTTGCCGTCGCCCGCCGCGGTGTCCATCTCACGGGCGGACCGGCTGTAGATGCGGCGACCGCCGATGTTAGCCGCGCCGACGTCGGTGAGGTCGTCGCCGTCGTAGCCCCAGTTGATGGCCGCTCCATCAACGCGGCTGCTTGTGAACTCCAGCCGCAGGTCCATCAGGTCCTCCGACCCGAAGTCGATCTCAGGCAGGTCCTGGGCCACCACACGGTTCACAGTGCGATTGTAGTCGCCGTAGTAGCCCCAGAGCTGCCCGTTCGAGTCGTAGCCGGAGAAGTAGATGACATCGTCCATGTTGTCCACCGTGATGAGCACATCACGCAGCGTCTAGGTCTTCCCGCCACCATAGTTGAACTGCACGGTGCCGATCTCCCAGTCGCCGTCGATGTTGTAGACCGTGTCCCCCTCGCACCCCATGAAGCACACCACTGCCACGATACCGACGATCGCCGCAACCACTGCCGCGATCCGCACGGTGCTTCGCCTCCAGCGCTTGCGTCGTGAGGCCGCGCGAACGTGTTCGCTGGCCCGGCCCCTCGCACCTCTGCAATGTAGCAAGGTGCCGGACGAGATCGTGGCGAACTGCCGCGCATCCAACTCCACGGAGGTGACCGCGGCCGCGCGCCGCATACCGTGATGCAGTGGATCGACTTTCCCGATGACCGCTTCGCCGTGAACGGACTCCCCTGGTGGGAGGAGACGCGGCCGAAGCTGGTCCGTCTGCCCAAGCGCTACCGAGAGCGCGTCCGCGAGCCTGTCTGGGATCTCGCCCAGAGTCCCAGCGGCGCGCGCATCCGCTTCGCGACAGACTCGACCGCGCTGGGCATCCGTGCCCGCTTCCCGCGCCTGAACTACATGAACAACATGCCCCGCACCGGACAGCTCGGCATGGACGTGTGGGTGAACGGCGAGCTGTGGCGCCCGGTCTTCCCGCGCGGCGACGATCATGACCTCGAGGAGGTCGTCTTCGCGGATCACCCGGCGAGGCGGCGCGAGATCTGCCTCTACCTCGGCCTCTACGGCCCGGTCGAGGTCCGGGCCATCGGGCTCTCGGAGGGTGCGCTCGTCGAGCCGCCGGCAGCCTTCGCACTCCAGCGGCCGGTCGCGTACTACGGCTCCTCCATCACGCAGGGCGGCTGCGCATCCCGGGCGGGGATGAGCTATCAGGCCATCGTCAGCCGCCGGCTGAACCTGGACTTCGCCAACCTGGGCTTCTCTGGCAACGGTCGCGGGGAGCCGGAGCTGGCCGAGGCGATGGCGGAGATCGATGCGAGCTGCTACGTCATCGACTTCTGTCAGAACTGCCCGACGCTTGAGGAGCTGGAGGATCGCTATGCGCCCTTCCTGGCGCGCATCCGGCAGGACCGCCCTGACACCCCAATCATCTGCGTGACGGCCATCTTCTCGACCAACGAGGTGCTTGACCCGGCCGGCGGGCGCCAGGCCGGCATGCGTGAGATCATCCGTGCCGCCGTCGAAGAGCGGCAGGCGATGGGCGACGAGAATATCACCCTCGTCGAGGGCTACGAGATGCTGGGGCCGGATGATCGCGACGGCCTGGTCGATCAGAGCCATCCCAACGACATGGGCTTCACCAGCATGGCCGAGGGGCTGCGGCCGCACTTGCGCAGGGCGCTGGGCCTCTGAGTCGCTCCGCCTCAGAGTAGGCCCTCGGCGCGCTGACAACGGCGGCCTCCTCCGGCGACCGTGGGGCCGGTCGCGTCCCCCTCCGTCCCGGAAGGGATAACGGCGCGCCGGACCGTGCCCCGGCCCCTCCATAGGGCACCGAAGCCCACATCCGGTGTGCGTACCTATCAAGGCGCGCACGCAACGACCGGCTCACCGGCGACCGCGATGCGACCGCACGCGCAGGTCGAGCTTCCAGCCCGCCGCCGTTGCCAGGCGCCCAGAGACCGCTGCCAATGACCGGGCGCGTGACATGCTTGTCACCTCCCGGAGTCCGGTGC
>JBNGDZ010000703.1:0-1993 GCA_049975765.1 Armatimonadota bacterium | reverse complement strand
CGCTGAGCAGCAGGGCCGTCAGCATTCGCATGGGATGCCTCCGTGGCTGTTCGGCGTCGAAGCTATCAGAGAGGGCAAAAGCCGCGCTTCCGCGACTCAGCGATGCTCCTCTGCCCGGCGGGACTCCTCGATGATGTGCCGGAAGAGCGCCTCGGCGGCCTGACGCGGCCCCTCGCGCTCCATGCCGTCGATCCCCAGACGGGTGCGGATCTGGCCGACGGGGATCCCTTGCTCGTGCGCGGCGGTGAAGTAGCGCTCGGCGAGGGGCTCGTGCAGGTCCCGGCGCTGGTCGGGGCCGAAGGGGTTGGCGTAGTAGGTGCTCACCAGGCCCCGCTCGTCGGTCGTGCCCTTCGCCGCCCGCCGGCCCTCCCGGAACACCTCCATGGACTGCTCCGGGCGCTGGAAGAACTCCACCAGCGGGGTGGCCTCGGTCACCGGCTCGTAGTTGTTGGCGTAGAGCAGCATCGAGACGTCATATCCGGCCACCACATGCTTGTACTCGGTGATCGGCAGGACCAGGCGGGCGTTCTGCCGCTGCGGGTTCATGAAGATCGCCCGGTCGAACCGCCCGAAGGCGTAGCCGGGATCAAGATCGTCCAGCCGCACGAAGGCGCCGATCTCCGTCCCGTAACCCACGAGCCTCTCGCCCTCGAGGCTCAGCGAGCCCATGTCATCGAAGATCACCGTCATGTCCGAGATCCAGTCCTCCGCCAGCTCCCGGAAGGCCTCCAGGGTCTCGGACTTCCCCGCGCCGGAGTCTCCGACGATAACGATGCTCTGCGCCGGCGCCTCGCGCAGGCGCAGGTGGGTCATCGCGCCATGCACCGGCAGCCGCCCGCGCCGCATCATCATGACGTTGTGCAGCGTGAGCATCATCTTCTTGAAGTAGCCGAAGTAGTCGTGCTCCTCGGCCTTGCCGATCGCCCCCACGGCAATATCCTGCTCCTGATCAATGTGGAAGACCGTCTGCTCCCGCCCCAGATGCTTCGGGGGGACGCCGAAGAGCATGATGCCGTCGGGCTTCTCGCGCGCCTCCTCGTGGCCGGAGAGCTCAAAGAGGTTCACGAGGCTGGTGGCCTGGGCCAGGTACTCGCGGTCGAAGTAGACGTGGAACCGCAGCTCACCCACCAGCAGCGGGAAGCACAGCCATCTCTCATGGTCGATCTCCAGGCCCTCCAGCGGGTTCCACAGGACCTCCACGAACTTGCCCCGCCGCCGGATGCTCCGCGGGTACAGGATCACCGGCGGAACCAGCAGCGCCAGGCGGACCATGCGGATGTCGGCAAGCTGCTCGTAGACGCCGCCGGGGCACTCCCAGTTGATGCGCTCGATCAGCAGACTCATGTTCGCGCCGCCAGGGGTCTGGCGGTAGACGCGCGGCCAGTGACCGCGCAGGTTGCGCTCGATGCGGCGGTAGGCGTCGCGGATGAGGTGGTTCAGGTCCTGATTGTTGTAGATGAAGGGCATGTGCCCCTCAATGGCGCTGTCGCGGGAGTCGTCCGCGGAGGCCTGCAGCATCATGTAGCGCTCGTAGCCGCGCCAGTGGTCGTAGAGCTCCTCTACCAGCTCGGCCAGCGCCATGGGGTCGTCCAGCAGGCCGCGGCAGTCGGGCGCCCTCATACAGGCGTCCTCGGGGGACATGTCGCACAGCAGGGCCAGCACCCGGGCGAGCAGGTCCGCGGCCTCGGAGGGCTGCTCCCGCGTCCCCTCCATGTCGAGATCGTCCAAGACGCGCAGATGCCGCGACTTGCGCTCGCGCAGCTGGTTGATGAAGTTCTGGATGACCTTCACCGCGTGCTCGGTCTGCACCACCTGGGCCGGCTGCGTGCAGACGGCGCCGGTGAGGTAGAGCGTGACGGCTCTATCGCTGACTTCGCCGGGCAGTCTCCAGGGCATAGTGGCTCCTCCCCCATCGGCCTCGTGCTCGTGTGTGTACGGGTAGGACGAACCCGGTCGGTGGGCATCAGCAGGATACCATATCCCGGCGAAGGAG
>JBNGDZ010000702.1:0-1997 GCA_049975765.1 Armatimonadota bacterium | reverse complement strand
TACGAGGGGAACCTCGAGGAGCTGGTGGTGCGTCTCAAGCAGACGGGGGCGGAGCTGATCTGGGCGACGACCACGCCCGTCCCCGACCCGGTGGACGGGCCATTCCGCAGGCCCGAGGATGTCCTGCACTACAACTCGGTCGCCAGGGCCATCATGCGGGAGCACTCCATCATGGTTGATGACCTCTACGAGTTCGCCCTCCCGCAGCTTGACAAGATCCAGCGGCCCAGGGATGTGCACTTCACCGAGAAGGGCTATGAGGTGCTGGCGCGGCAGGTGGCCGCCGCCATCCGGGAGGCCCTGCTGCCGGCACAGAGAAGCGGCCAGCCTCAGTAGCGAACGTCCACCGTCATCTCGCGCACCTCGATCTCGCCATGCAGCGCCGGGTCCTGCTCGGTCAGCGCCACGACGAGCGTGTTCTCCCCCGGCTGCATCTCATCGGGGCGGGTCTGGAAGCTAAGCTGCGAGAACGGCTCCAGGGGCAGGTAGTGCACGCGCAGGTCGCGGCCGTTGGGTGCGTGCAGCCGCTGCACGCGGTCGGCGGCGATCTCCGTGCCGTTGAGGGCGAGCCGGAACTGATCGGAGATGGTTACGCCCACGAGCTTGAGCTCCACCCGCACCTGCTGCGCCGCCTGCAGGTCCTCATGGCACCGGAAGGCCAGCTCCGCCGGCTCTGCCGTAAGCCGCTGGATCGTCGCGACCTCCGGGGCGAAGTGCCGGTACTTCGGCGGCTCGGTGTAGAACAGGAAGCGCTTGTCCAGGTGCCGGATGGCCTCCGGGTTGCCGATCTCGTGCAGGGCCTGGCGGCTGCGCGCCAGGTCGGGGTGATAGCCCCGGGCGTGGAACTCCGGCGGCGGCCAGGCGGGCGCGTCCAGAGGTCTCGGAATCAGCCCCGAGAGCTCGTCCAGGCAGGGGAAGTTGAACAGGTAGATACCGTCCGCGCCGGCGCCGTAGCCGTTGGCGGCCGCGCCGCGGAACTCCTCCAGGGAGTGGTACTGACCGGTGCCCCGGCCGCAGTTGCAGTAGGGATGTACCGGCGCATCCTGGCCCAGCAGCGCCTTCCACTGCTCCACAGGAACCTGGAAGTCTGTCCCGTAGCAGCCGGGCGAGATGCCGTCAACCAGGCCATCCTCCACCCACGCGGCCACGTCCAGCCCTGTCTCCAGCGCCAGCTCCGGGTCTCGGGGCACGTTCACCCGCAGCAGGTAACGCTGCGCGCCGCGCTGCTCGGCGGCCTGGTCGAGGTCGGCCCGGATGCGCCGGACGAGGTCGGTCATGATCGGCGCCCGCTCGGGCCCCTGTCCCTCCGGGAAGAAGAACGGCGAGCGCATGGCGTCGAGCTCCACCCCCGCGATCTGCGGGAACTTCTCCAGCACCTCCAGCACCAGACGCCGCAGATACTCCCGAACGGCCGGCACGGAGTAGTCCAGGCAGCTCCCGTAGTAGCCGAATGCCTCGCCGAGCCGCCACTCGGGGTGGTTCATCCAGAAGCGTCCCGCCACCGGGCCGGAAGGGTCGGAGCTCATGTGCGCGTCGTTCATCCGGAAGCTCGCCAGGGAGGGGATGCCCATCTCCGCGAGCGTGTCGATGCAGAAGCCCACGTAGTCGCCGACCTCGCGGTGCAGCCGCTCGCGATTGCGCGCCCAGCGGCTCTGCTTGACGCGATCGGTGAACGCGAATCCTGTGCCCACCGGCTCGGCGATCTCGCTCTGGTAGTAGGTCACGTAGCCGCCGAAGGCCACACACCAGCAGACCAGGTCCACCTGCGTGCCCTCCAGCCGCCGCAGGTAGGTGCGCAGGTCCCCGGCGGTGAGCTCATCCCAGGAGTAAAGGAAGTTGCTGCCATCGTCGTTGAAGATGATACGAGGGGCCGCACTATCGTCACCGCTCATGGTCGTCCTCCTCGGCGCTTTGCGCCGGCCTGTCCGCTGCATGAGTCCGTGCGCGTGAAGTTGCCTGTACCCCGTCTGGCATCCTTCGGCGGTACGGTCTGGAGG
>JBNGDZ010000701.1:0-1999 GCA_049975765.1 Armatimonadota bacterium | reverse complement strand
CCCAGGTCCATCAGCACCGTGCCGACGCGGTAGATGTTGTGATACGTCCCGATGACCCACAGCGTCCCATTGGGTTTGAGCAGCCGGCGCACCTGACTCATCCAGGCCTCGGTGAAGCGGTCGTAGGCCTCCATGGACTCGAACTGGTCCCAGTCGTCGTCCACGCCCTCTACCAGGCTGCGGTCGGGCCGGTGGAGGTCATCCCGCAGCTGCAGGTTGTACGGGGGATCGGCGAAGCACATGTCGATGCTCTCCGGCTCCATCTCCGGGAGCACCTCCAGGCAGTCGCCGTGGATGATGCGCTGCGCCTCTCCCGCAGGATTGCCGTCAGACATCAGGTCCCTCCCATCCAAGGTGTTCGCATGCGGCGGCGACGGACTTCTCCAACAGGTCCGGGATACCCTCGCCGCCGGTAGCCTCCAGCAGCAACGGCCCCTCGTAGCCGATCTCGTCAAGCAGCGTCATGAACTGCTCCCAGTCGATGACGCCGCGGCCGGGCAGCATGTGGCGCTCCTCGTGGCCGTCGTTGTCCGAGATGTGCAGGGTCTCAATGCTGTCGCCGAGCGTTCGCACGGCCATGTCAAGCGGCTCGCTGAGGTTCGCGTGATTCGTGTCCAGACACACACATGCATCGCCGTCGCACAGCCGCAGGGACTCCAGCAGCTCTATGCTGTTGTTGCCCAGCCGCGGCTTGTTGGCCGGCAGGTACTCCAACGCCACCTTCACGCCGAGCTGCGATCCGCGCTTGAGGAGGCAGTTGATGCTGCGCATGCTCTGCCGCGCGCGCAGCTCATGCTCATGTTCGTCCTCCGCCGCCAGACCTGCATGCACCACCATGTATTTCGCGCCCAGCCCCGCCGCCACCTCGCACGCCCGCCGCACCGCCCCAACTGCCTTCCTTCGGGCCAGCTCATCGGTGGTGCTCAGGTCCACCTCCCCGCCGAAGGGCGCGTGCACCGACCACAGGGTCAGCCCCGCCTCAGCGGCCCCCTCCGCCAGGCGCGCCACCTCCTCGTCCTCGGCGAAGAGCGCCCCGTCGGGCGCTACGTACACCTCCAGGTGCGTGATCCCGCGCGTTCTGGCCGCTTGGAGATTCTCCGCCGTGAGGTGCTGATCCAGCATGGTGCTGCTGATGCCAAGAGGCCGGTACATGCACTATCGTCCCTGTCTGAGGCCGCCCGCGATACGTCCGCCCTGGCACGGCACGGAGCGGCGATGATGGAGTACACATATCCTTAATACAGTCAATACGCCGGAAGGAGTTCCGTTACCTCTCGCTGAACGATTCTCCGACGGGGCATTAGTCTCCGCCGACCGTGGTCCGACAGCAGGCTTGCCGTCGGGAGATGCAGGTGGGAGGTTCGATGATGACTCAGAGACGCATAGCACGCCTGTGCGGAATTGCGGTACTTGTGACGCTGGTGGCGCACCCTCTCCGCGGTCAGGAGCTGACGCTGGAGGACCAACGGGCCATCGCGGTCGCTGAGGACCTCAGCCGCGCCTTCGCCGCCGTGGCCCGCTCGGTCAGCCCGGCGGTGGTGAACATCAGCACCACCACGGTGGTGCGCGGCGGTCCCCCGTCGATCTTCCGCCACTTCTTCGGCCGGGAGTTCGATGACCTCCTGCGCGGCTTCGACCGGGAGGTGCACTCCCTGGGCTCGGGCTGCCTGATCTCCGCCGAGGGCCACGTCATCACCAACAGCCACGTGGTCGCCAACGCCACGGAGATCACCGTCAGCCTGTCCGATGACCGCGAGCTTTCCGGACAGGTCGCCGGCGTGGATACCGCCACCGACCTGGCGGTGCTGAAGGTGGAGGCCGCGGGGCTGCCCTACCTTCGCTGGGGCGACTCCTCACAGCTTGAGGTCGGCGAGTGGGTGGTGGCGGTCGGCTCGCCGTTCGGGCTGGCGCACACCGTGACCGCCGGCATCATCTCCGCCACCGGACGCACCGACATCGGCATCGTCGGCTACGAGGACCTCATCCAGACCGATGCGGC
>JBNGDZ010000700.1:0-2001 GCA_049975765.1 Armatimonadota bacterium | reverse complement strand
TGGCCACGACGAAGGGCTCCAGCTCCCGCATCTCCCCCGGCGCGAGCGTGATCATCTCCTGCTCCTCCGCAGGGCCGGACGCCACCTTCATCGCCAGGTCGCCACCGAGCAGGATCTTGACCGGCAGGTCAGGAGGCAGGGGGCCGAGCCGCACCTGCCCGTCCTCCCCCGTGGCGAACTGCAGGGGCAGGTAGACGTTCCAGCCATCTCGCTCGGTGTGCACGCTGATGGGAGCATTCGCGAGCGGCGAGCCGTCGGTCTCCCGGATCGCGGCCACCAGCCAGGCGGCGTCGGCCAGCCTGATGGTTGCCTCGCGGGTGGACTCGCCGTCGATGACCGCGATGCCCGCCAGGTCGCGCTCGGGATCATGCGCCAGAGCCCCCGCCAGCGCGCGCCCCTGCTCGTACACCTGGCGCCCGAAGCTGAGTTCCACGCGCCCCCGGTCATCCGTCACCGCGGGCTCCTGCTCGCCCACAGGGCGGTGGGGCAGGTCCGCGTCCCAGTACACCGGGACACCGGCGGCGGCGCTCCCGTCGGGGCTGAGGACCGTGAGCTGGATGGTGGGCTTGCGCTGCAGGCGGAAGTCCACGGTCTGCACGGTCCCCTCCTCTACGTTCAGCGTCACGTCGCGCTGCTCCGCGCGCCAGGCGACGTCGGTGGGGCCGCCCATCCAGTAGACGTAGTTCTCGCCCGGCGGCAGCCGGAGCTCGTAGGCCCCCTGCTCGTCCGCCTCGGTACCCTGCACCCAGGCGCTGGAGCGCGGGTGTGCGGGGCCGTAGGCGCCGATGCCCGCGCCCGGAACGGGCTCGCCGCTGTCGGCCCAGGTGACGGTGCCGCGCACCAGGCCGCCCTCGATCAGCTCGAAGTCGATCTGCTCGGCGCGCTCCCCGGCCTCCACCTGGAGGCCCTCATGCCCCAGGGCTGTGTAGCCCTCCGGGGGCGTGAGGGCGACGTTGTAGGTGGCGGCGGGCAGCGCGGTGATCTCGTAGCGGCCATCCTCGTCGGTGGTGGCCTCGCCCCAGTGGCTCTGCTGCTGCGACTGTGCGCCGACCTCCACGCCGGCCACCGGCTCGCCCTGCCGCGTCACCCGCCCGGCGATCACCGCCTCGGGATGGAGGGTGAGCGTGATGTCGTCGCCGGCCGACGGGAACTCCTCGCGCGCAGTGGGCCGGCTGGAGGCGTAGCCTGGGGCCTCCGCGCGAAGCCGCACCAGACACCCCATTGGCAGCGGTCCCAGTGAGAAGCGCCCGTCCTCGCCAGTGGTGTCCGAGGGCGCGGCGGGCCACTCACCGAAGAGGATATGCCGAATGTATTGCATCGGCGAGCCGCGGGGGATATAGCGAGCGTTCGGCGTCTCCCAGTGGAGTAAGGACACAGTGAGGCGCGCGCCGGAGATAGGCCGGTCGGCCGGATCGACGACAGTCCCCGTCAGCGTCGTATGCTCCTCCGGGAGGACGACCTCCACGGGCTCGCGCGGCTTCGCGTGGGCCGCGCCGGGCGCATGACCCTCGGCGACGGCAACCACCTGCCAGGCACTGCGCTCGCGATCAGTTTCGAACTGAAGGCGGAACTGACCATCGGCGTCGGACGCGGTCTCGACCCAATACGGCTCGCCCTCGGTTGCCCAGGGCTGGGCCACGTGCGCCCCGGCGATGCCCTCGCCGTCCGGACCGACGACGCGACCGGTGAGCGTGATCTCCTCGGCCAGCGCGGGCCCCAGCGCCAACATGAACACGACGGTCATCAGTGAGAGACGGCTCTGCAATGACATGGCTCTCCTCCGTGCTACCGTCAGTCCGCCAGGATGGCGCGCCTCATCGCGGCGGCCTCCTGCGTTCGGTGTCACGCCCGCGCCATGGTGTGAGCCACACACGGAGCCGCCGGGCTCAGTCGCCGACGGACTGCAGCCGGAGCGTCAGCGGCTCGCGCTCGCCCGGCGGCAGGATGTCGATCTCCTCGCTGGTGGCCGCTCCGAGCGTGGCGGCCTCCGCGGTCACGGTG
>JBNGDZ010000699.1:0-2046 GCA_049975765.1 Armatimonadota bacterium | reverse complement strand
TCCTCCATCAGGTCGATGCAGTCCTCCACCAGCATCGCGGCGGTGTCGTGGTCGTAGCGGTCCAGCACCATCGCCGCCCACCCGGTGGCCGTGGGCCAGTAGCCACCATTCTGATAGCGGTCCGGCTCGTACTGCACCAGCATCCTCTCCCAGTGCTCGGGCGCCGGCAGGTGCCGCGTGCAGCCGCGCAGGAAGCAATCCTCGTACCGGTCGAAGAGCCACTCGCCCACGCGCGCCGTCTCGGTCTTGGATACCGCGCGGACGACGCCGGCATAGCACGAGCCCCACACGTCGGTCTGCCGGCAGTCCACCCGTGCCGCCAGCAGCATCCCAGACGGCTCATCGTAGAACTCGCGCAGCGTCCGGTTCGTGTGCTCTGCGGCCTCGAACCAGGTGTGGGCGCCGTCGTGGTCCTCCACCCGCTGGCACAGCTTCGCCAGCAGCATGCAGGCCTCCCAGTAAAGCAGCGACGAGAACAGCACCTCGCCCGTCTTGCCCACGGTGTCGGTGAAGCCATAGGCGGAGCTGGGGTTGGCGGGGTCGATCCACACCAGGCCATCTTCGGTCAGCGGCACCCGCTCCATGGCGTCCATCAGGGCGTTCCCGTGGCGGATGAAGAGCTCATGGTCGGAGGTGTGATCGATGTAGGCGTCCACCAGCTTGACCGCGAACTGCGCGTTGTCGGTGGGCGGGTGGTTGAGGGCCTCGGTGCTCTCGTTGACCACGTAGATCGTGCGCCCATCCGCCTCGACGCGGTTGGGCATGAGGCCGTCGTCGCGCTGGCGCTCGAAGAGGTAGTCGATGGCCGCCGCGGTCTCCTCCGGGTCCATCAGGTGCGCGCAGCCCTCCACGGTGTAGCAGAAGTCGCGCGTGTACATCCCGGAGTACTTGCCCGAGCCCGCGGGGGTGATGATCCAGGTGCCGTCATCGGCCCGCACCCGCGCGGCATCAAGGCACCTGCGCGCGATGGCCTCAACGCGGTCCACCTGCTCGCCGTCAATCGGTATCGGTCGCAGGAAGTGTTTCATAGGCGGTGGGTCACTCTCCCGATGCGGGGCAATGCCGTAGGCGGCCCCGCTCATCCGCTTGACGGATGCCGCGGCCGCGGGGTTCCACAGCCTCAGTCGATCTCCAGCGCCCCGACCAGCTCCGTGATGCGCGAGACGCGGTGGCGCCGGCAGTATCCCGTCAGGCCGTCGATGATCTGCTGCATGGTGGCGGGCTCCACGAAGTTCGCGGTCCCAACGCCCACGGCCGCGGCGCCGGCGAGGATGAACTCCAGCGCGTGGCCGGCGGCCATGATCCCTCCCATGCCGATGACCGGAACGTCCACCTCCCGGGCCACCTCCCAGACCATGTACACGGCCACCGGCCGGATGGCGGGGCCGGACAGGCCTCCGGTGACGTTACCCAGATGCGGCCGGCGGGCCTCCACGTCGATGCTCATCCCCACCAGGGTGTTGATCAGCGATAGGGCGTCCGCGCCCGCCTCGGCGGCCGCGCGGGCCACGGCGCGGATGTCGGTGACGTTGGGTGAGAGCTTGACGATGACCGGCAGCTCGGTGGCGGCCACGACCGCGGCCGTCAACTCACCGGTGAGCTCGCAGTCCACGCCGAAGTGCATACCCTCCTGCTCCACGTTGGGGCAGGAGACGTTGACCTCCAGCCCGTCCACGCCGTCAACGGAGAGCATCTGAGCCAGGGTCGCAAACTCATCGATGGAGCGCCCGGAGATATTGACGATCACCGGGGTCTCGAAACGGCCCAGCTCCGGCAGCTTGTCCTCAATGAAGGCCTCGACCCCGGGGTTCTGCAGGCCGATGGCGTTGAGCATCCCCGCCGGCGTCTCCCGCACCCGCGGGGGGCGGTTCCCCTCGCGCGGCTCCAGCGTCACGGCCTTGGTCACGATGGCGCCGATGGCCGACAGGTCCAGGTAGGGCTCATACTCCGTCCCGTAGCCGAAGGTCCCGGAGGCGGACATGACGGGATTCTTCATGCGGATCCCGGCGATCTCGACGGAGAGGTCTGGGCTGGTGTCAGTCATCG
>JBNGDZ010000698.1:0-2053 GCA_049975765.1 Armatimonadota bacterium | reverse complement strand
CTCATAGTAGGTGTCGTGATCGTGGCCGATGTCGAAGAAGATCTCCGCGGAGTCGTCCTGCCAGGTGTAGCCGTCGCGCTCAGTGATCTCGGAGACAAGATCGCCCACGTCGGGTGTTTCACAGCGGAAGGCGGCGTAGAGATTGTCGTCGTCGTAGCAGCACCACACCCACGTGCCCATGTGGGCGTCGCGGGGCTCGCTATACATGCGCCAGTAGGGGTCGCCGATGGACGCCTCGTCGTTCCAGCAGGCGTCCGAGAGGTCGCCGTCGATGACCGGCGGGGTGGCTATCTTCGGGATCGGGTGCTGGTAGAGCGGTGTGACCTGAATGTCGTCCCACCAGCTTCGGGCCTGGCCTGTGGTCTGGAAGCTGACGGTGAGGCGGTAGGGCTCGGCGGCGGGCGGGTTGGCGCGCAGATGCAGCGAGAGCTGCTCCCAGCCCTCGGTGGGGCTCTCGATGACCGTGATGGCGTTGCGACCGTCGCCCGGGTAGAAGATGCGCAGCTCCCCCTCGCCCTCCAGCTTCACCCAGGCGTGGAACCGCCACTCCGCGGTAGCGAATGTCTTGGCCACGACGAACCCCGGGAGCCACGGCTTCTCGACGTCCGGGACGCGGTCGCGGATCGACCAGCTCCCGCTGTGCGCCCTGGTGTCGTCGAACATCCAGCGCTCGGTCTCGGGCAGCTCGCCGGCCCACTCGAAGTCACCCGGCCGCTCGCCCAGCACGTAGGGCTGCGGCCCGACGGCCGTGCATAGTTGGGCGCTCATCAGCGCCAGCATCGCCACGAAGGCGGCCCTCGTCATCTCTCTCTCCCCTTCAGCTCATGCGCCTGGAGACATCGACCATGCGGATGAAGTTCTCGGCGGCGTGCTCGGTGAAGGTCCCCGAGGTGGTGCCTCCGAGCAGGTACCCGTCCGGTCCGGCCTGGCGGATGCACTCGGCCGCCAGCTTCTCGATGGTCTCCCCGTCCACCCTGTCGATGACCTCCATGTCATCGAGGTTGCCCAGCAGGCAGACGCGGTCGCCTATGCGCGCCTTGGCCTCGGCGAGTGTGATGTCCCCCCACGGCGGGCCCTCCAGCGGATCGAGCGAGTCCACGCCAATGTCGGCGATCATCTCCAGGAAGCGGTCCATCGGCCCGTGGTTATGATAGTGGGCGATGGCCTCGTGCTCGTGCATGATCTCCACCAGCGGGCGGTCGAACTGCAGCATCGTCTCGCGGAAGCCCTCCGGACCGAGCTGCGTGGAGGCGTACTCGCCGCCGATGATCCGGAAGCAGTCTACGCCCTGGCGGCAGCACTCCTCCACCCAGTGATAGCAGCGCTGCGCCGCCACCCGCACCAGCTCCATGAATACGTCGCGGTTCTCGATCCACAGCAGCGAGTAGTCCCTCGGCGAGAGGTACACCGGCGGAATGCCGCCGGGATTGCTCATCCCCACGCCCACCATGCCCTCGTCGCCGATCTGGTCCCTGCGCTCGTGGAATGCAGCGGCGTCCACCTTCGGAGGCTCATACGGGATCGACAGCAGCTTGAGCACGTCATCGGCGCCCTTGCAGTAGAACTCCACCCGCGCGGAGGTGACCTCGGTCCGCTGGCTGCGGGCGTAGAGGTCACCGTGCGGGGTCTCCAGGACGCTGTAGGTCAGGTCGCCGCGCTGCTCGGTGCGCGTGCTGGCGGCGGTGCCGAGGAACCAGTCGCCGCCCTCGACGCGCGCGCCGATGAAGGGATCGGTCTCGCGGATCAGACGCTGGCCCAGCTCGCTGTCCTCGGGGACCCGCCCCAGGCCCCACGGGGTAACGGGAACCCGGTCTGGCGTGCCCAGCTCAATGGCGCAGAGGATGCGCTCGCGCGATGTCATACACATCTCCCTGAAGGTGCTGAGCGCCTAAGGGTCCCAGAGCAGCTCCGGCTCGATGGTCTGCTCGGCGCGCAGCCGCTTGGCGTGCCCGTCCACGAAGGTGTAGTTGCTCCCGTTGCAGTGCCGCCGGGTGGCGACGCGCTCGAGGCCCCCGGCGCTGTAGTCCACCCCGTGGGTGGCGAAGCGCTCGCC
>JBNGDZ010000697.1:0-2061 GCA_049975765.1 Armatimonadota bacterium | reverse complement strand
CGCAGCCACAACACAGGGGCGGGCCGGGCGCCCCAGGCGCGGCTTCAGTCGCTCCCGTCAGTCCGTGAGTCCGAGGTCGGCCATCGCGGCGTCGATGTGCTGTTCCCACTCCACGACCCCGAGCGTCCGCAGGCCCACGTCGAGGTAGCTCTGGGCCTCGTCGAAGCTGCCATTGGTGTAGGCGGTCCGAGCCGCGCTCATGACCTCCCTGGCCTCCGCGGCGGTGTCGGGGTTGGTGGCGCGCATCTGCTGATAGGCATCCGTGGCCGCGCGGAACTTGGCCTTGATGATCACCTTGTCCAGCACGTTGGCGTAGCTGGGGTCGTTCTCGGGGATCTCGGCCTCCACCTTCGCGCGCGCCTCATCGCTGATCTCATAGCCGCCAGCTCCGGCGGGCGTGATGGGCGTGACGGGCGTCGTCACCGTCTCCTCGGTGCCCGCTGCTTCCGTGGTCGCCGGCTGGCGGGCGGTCTCAGGAGCTGCGGCCTCGGGCTCGACCTCCGTCACGGACGGCGGCGGGGCCACCGTCCCCGTGCCGCCCCGCAGGCCCTCGATGCGTCCGCGGGCCTCGCCGCTGGTAAGGACCTGAACGATGTTGTCGAACAGCTCGTCGGCCATGGTCTCGCGGCGCACGAGGTAGTCGTCCTCGGGAAGCTGGCGGGCCTCGTTGAAGGCCTCCAGGATCAGCAACCGAGCGCCCTGGCCGGCTACAATCTCTTCAGGTTCTCCCTCGGATGGTGGCACCTCCAGCACCTCTACCGTGGCGGCTCCGGTGTTGGTCACCGCGCCGGTGACCGGCTCGTCCTCGACCCCCGCGGCGTCCACGGACGGCTCCTCGGCCGCCTCCGCAGGCGCCGGGGCGGTCTCACCGACATCCTGGACCTGCACCCTGATGGCGTTGGGCAGGGCCTCCCGGAACATGCGCACCCACTGGGAGCCGAGCAGGCCCGGCGTGGTGCCGTTGGCCTCGGCCTCCGCGGGGTACACCGACATGACCTTGGTGTCGTCGATGAGGATGGTCCACAGGCCATCGAGCTCCTGAAGGGTGACCTCCAGGCCGGCCGGATCGTCAGTGGCGGCGAGCACCTGGTTGATGGCCTCGTCGATGGCCGCGGCGCGGTGCTGCACTGACTCATACTCCCCCTTCTCGCGCACTCGCGCGACGATCTGCCCGCCCAGAACGATGTCGGCCGTCTCCTGGGCAACGCCGGTGCCCATGGCCACCAGCACTATCAGAGCAACCGCGCAGGACGTGCGTCGGAGCATTGCCTGGATCCTCCTTGCAAACGCCACTACAGCCTCAACGCCGGCGATGGGGGAACGGTCCCGACTCACCAGCACTATAGTTGATAGCTTCGCCGCCCGTCAAGTTCGCGCATCCGGCCCCTCACACCTGCCCGCCGTAGGCTCACAGCGGGCCCAGCGACGCCCGGACCATGGCTCCGCCGGCCAGCTCTACAAACTCCTCGCCGGTCTCGAACCGCCAGCCCTCTGGAGCCGCGAGCGTGGCGGTCACCCCTTCCGGAAGGCGGACCTGCAGGCGGACAGAGGCGCCCCCGGCCGGCTCCCACTGCACCTCGATCTCGCCGCGGACGGTGCAGACGCTCCCCTCCACGGCCGGCAGCAGGTCCGGGCGGGGGCGGATCTCAGCTCGCGTGAAGCCCGGCTCTGCGCACTGTACGCCGAGAAGGTGCTTCTGGAGGACGTGATTGGGGGCCGACGACCAGGGGTGGCAGAGGCTGTCGAGCTCGTCGCCGCCGAAGGTCTCCCACCAGGTGGTGGCGCCGGCGTCGGCCATGGCGCCCCACAGCTCGCGGATGGCCGCGAGCATCTCCCGGTGCATCCCGGCCATGGCCATGGCCTCGAACTGGTAGAGCCAGAAGTAGGGGCTGCATCGGCAGATGGCCGGGTCGTCGGACAGCACTCGCTCCAGGACCTCGCGCCGGCGGTGCGGGGGGCAGACGCCGGCCAGGATGGCGAGAGTGTTGATCTGTTGGCTAACCTGCCCGCAGACCGAGCCCTCGACCATGGCGTCGGCGTAGACGCCGCGCTGTGGATCGT
>JBNGDZ010000696.1:0-2071 GCA_049975765.1 Armatimonadota bacterium | reverse complement strand
GGGCAGGAGGGCGCCCCGCGGGAGATCGTGCTGCTCAACGCCGGCGCCGCCATCTACGTGGGGGGAAAAGCGGACAGCGTGGCCGAGGGCATCGAGCTGGCACGGGCCGCCATCGACTGCGGGGAGGCGCTGGAGAAGCTCGACGGCCTCCGCGAGATGAGCCGGACGCTGGCGGGTGCCCGAGCGACATGAGCATGCCCGACGTTCTGCGCGAGATTCTGCAGCACAAGCGCGAGGAGGTGGCGCGGCGGCGCGCCCTCCGGCCGCCGGCGGAGGTCCTGGCCGCGGCCGGGGATGCGCCAGCGCCCAGGGACTTCGCGGCAGCGCTGCGCGGCGAGCAGGTGCGGATCATCGCCGAGATCAAGCGGGCGAGTCCGTCGGCGGGTGAGCTGATTGCAAAGGTGCGGTTCGATCCCGCTGCGATCGCCACCACCTACGCCGAGAACGGGGCCGCGGCGCTAAGCGTGCTCACCGACGAGGCGTTCTTCGGAGGCTCGCAGGAGTACCTGCGCGCGGCCCGCGCGGCGACCTCCATCCCGGTGCTGTGCAAGGACTTCGTCCTGGCCGAGTACCAAGTCCATGAGGCTCGCGCGAGCGGCGCCGACGCGGTGCTGCTCATCGTGGCGGCGCTGGAGAGGGAGCGGCTCGGACGGCTGCTGGCGCTGGCGGAGGAGCTGGGGATGGCGGCGCTGGTGGAAGCGCACGAGGAGGCGGAGGTTGAGGCCGCCCTCGACGTCGGCGCCACGGTGGTGGGGATCAACAACCGGGATCTCACGAGCTTCGAGGTGGACCTGGCGATCACGGAGCGGCTGGCACCCCTGGTGCCCGGGGACTGCGTGCTGGTGGCGGAGAGTGGGGTCGCGAGCAGAGAGGACGTCGAACGGGTAGCGCGCGCGGGAGCGGACGCGGTGCTGGTCGGGACCTCGCTGATGACCGTGCGCGATGCGGCGAAGGCGTTGCGCGAGCTGACCGGGGTCTGTCTGACCAGGGAGTGCCGTTCACGGCGAGAAGGATCTGAAGGTGTGGGCCGGGGTGGAACCTGATCGCCGCTCGCTTCGCTCGCGGCGGCTCCTCCACCGTAGCGAGACGAGAAAGCCACGCCGCGCGGGAATGCGGATGAGCTGAAGTACTCGGTAGGTTGGCCTGCGGGTGATGATGGTCGGCAGGCACAGGTGAGAGAGCGCGGGACGCGCTCGCAGTGGGGCGCGGTGGAGACTGAGCGCCGCACTGCGGCAGGACCGAAAGGGAGATGATGATGGCCAGAGACGAGACGACGGCGACCCGGCCCGGCTACTTTGGGCGCTTCGGAGGGCAGTTCGTGCCTGCGACGTTGCTGAGCGCGCTGGAGGAGCTGGCCGACGCCTACTATACGGCGAAGGCTGATCCGGACTTCCACGCGGAGCTGGAGGACTTCCTGCGCCACTACGCCGGACGGCCCAGCCCCCTCTACCTCGCCCGGCGGCTGAGCGAGCGGGTGGGCGCGAGGGTCTACCTCAAGCGCGAAGACCTCAACCACACCGGCGCGCACAAGATCAACAACACGCTGGGCCAGGGCCTGCTCGCCCGGCGCATGGGCAAGCGGCGGATCATCGCCGAGACCGGCGCGGGCCAGCACGGCGTGGCGACGGCGACGGTGGCGGCGCTGCTGGGCCTGCCCTGCCGGGTGTTCATGGGCGTTGAGGACGTGCGCCGGCAGCGGCTGAACGTCTACCGGATGCGCCTGCTGGGGGCGGAGGTGGTTCCGGTGGAGGGCACCTCGGGCACCCTCAAGGACGCCTGCGACGAGGCCATGCGGGCCTGGATGGGGGAGTATGAGGAGACGCTCTACATCTTCGGCTCGGTGGCCGGCCCGCACCCCTATCCGACGATGGTGCGGGACTTCCAGCGCGTCATCGGCGACGAGGCCCGCCGGCAGATCGTGGACGCGGAGGGGCGGCTGCCCGATAGACTCGTTGCCTGCGTGGGCGGCGGCTCGAATGCCATCGGCCTGTTCTACCCCTTCCTGGATGACGAGGGTGTGGAGTTGATCGGGGTGGAGGCGGCGGGCCATGGCATCGACACCGGGCTGCAC
>JBNGDZ010000695.1:0-2076 GCA_049975765.1 Armatimonadota bacterium | reverse complement strand
CCCCTCGCCCAGCGGCCGCTCTTTGCCGAGAGAGTTGCCGTCGGTGGGGTATTCGCCGTCCTTGGCGTGCACTCCCCTGACCCACTCGCCGAAGGTGTCCAGCGCGTCCACCGGGTTGGCCTTCCCGTACATCAGCAGGTTCGCCGGGTCGAGGTTGATGCCCATGTTCTCGCTGCCCACGTCCTGGATGGTGCGCAGCAGCGTGATCGGCGTCTCCTGACCGGTCTCGAACCAGAACTGCACGCCCAGGGCATCACAGGTGCGCATCACCTGCTTGAGGGCCACGACCGTTCCCTTGTAGAGCGGGTCGCCGGGGTACTCGGGGATGAAGCCGCAGTGCGTGGTGATCGACTGGACCCCCATCTCCGCCGCGATGCGCGCCGCCTGCTCCAGCGCCTGCACCCGCAGCGCCCGCCACTCCGGCGGCACCAGGCCGATGGTGACGGGGCCCTCGATGAAGTCCCACACCGCCAGGCCCGGCAGCGCCGCCCACAGCGTGGTGATCTCCACGCCGTGCTCGTCGGCGATGCGCCTGACCTCCAGCCCGTCCTCCACCGACTTGCCCGGCGGCCAGCCGAGCTGGCAGCTCGGCAGCCCGAGGTCGGCGACCTTGCGTATCGCGCCCTCGGGATCGTCCCGCAGATGCACCATCACGCCCAGCTTCAGCTTCTCGTCCGCCATCAGTCACAGCCTCCAGTCCGGCTGATGAGCCTCGGTGTCCTGAGAGGCATTCGACTCCCGGGCGCCATCCCCTTCCTGCAGGCTTGTCGCCGGGGGCGGCGGCGAGTATCATCCTGTGCGCAGCCTGATCCTCGCGCAGAGGTGAGAACATGTCCGCTGCGATGACCTCCGCCGAGCGCGTGCGGGCCGCCTTCAACCTGGAGGAGCCCGATCGCGTCCCGATCCTGTTCCGCGGCACCGACCCCTGGGCACATCACTGGTCCAGCCAGGTGGAGCGGGCGCGGTTTATGCTCCAGCGCGGCGCCGACGCCCGCCTGCATCTGGGCGTCCCCGCTCCCATGCACCCGGAGGTCAGCACAACGCTGCGGCGGGAGGAGGCAGAGCCCTACCCAATCCTGCACAAGCTCTACCAGACGCCCGCCGGGGACCTGCACGCCGCCGTGCAGATTACCCCGGACTGGCAGGTCGAGGATATCCCGCTCTACAGCGATCACGCCTGGCCGCGGGGCGTGCAGTACCTGGTGAAGACCGAGGCCGACCTCGAGGCGCTGGGCTACGTGCTGCACGACCCCCGCGAGACCGATCTCTCCGGCTTCTTCGACGGCGCGGCGGCGGTGCGCCGCAGCGCGCAGGAGCTGGGCGTGATCGTGGAGGGGTCGATGCGGCCCGCCCCCCTGTATGCCATGGGCCTGATCGGCGGCGAGCGCTGCCTGATGGCGGTGCGCGACGAGCCGGAGCTGATCCAGGCCACCCTGGAGGTCGTGCAGCCGTGGTGCCGGGCGGCGCTGGAGCTGCTGCTGGAGGCCGGCGTGGACGTGGCCTATCGCTCCAACTGCTACGAGACGGTGGACCTGTTCGCCCCGGGCGACATCCGGGAGCTGTTCATGCCTCTGCTGGAGGAGGACGCGCGCATCTGCCGGCAGGCCGGCGTGCCGCTGCACGGCTTCGCGCAGACGGGCATCATGCCGCTGCTGGAGGACTGGGCGGATGCGGGCGTGAGCATCATCTCCTCGCTGGACCCCGTGGGCCCCAACGCCATGGACCTTGAGGAGACCAAGCGGCGCGTGGGGGAGCGCTGCTGCCTCATGGGCGGCGTGGACAACCGGGGGCCCTTCATCGAGGGGACGCCCGAGGAGATGGAGCGGACGGTTATCGAGACGCTGCGGGTCATGGCGCCGGGCGGGGGCTACATCCTCTCGCCGGCGGGGATGATCTTCCCGGAGGGCCGGCCGGAGAACCTGCAGGCCTTCATCGACGCCGGCCGGCGCTGGGGCCGTTACCCACTGGACATCCCCTGACGACAGGCGCCAGGGGCGAACGGCTTCGGAACAGGATGGGCGGGATGAGCATGATGACGACAAGGGCAGGGGATGAGCGGCGGGCATAGTCCTACGC
>JBNGDZ010000694.1:0-2077 GCA_049975765.1 Armatimonadota bacterium | reverse complement strand
CAGTGTCTCGTCGCAGCCCTTACCACGGGTGGAGCGTGGAGCGGTCGGGCCGCTGGCAAAGCGGCCCGACCGCACTTGTTATGCCGACCCAGGACCGAGGCGCGGCTTCACGAGCAGTGCTCGCGTCACGCCTCTGGCATTGCACCACGATACCAGTAGGACGCGGGGGATAACGGCATGCAGAGTCGGGGGGGCGCACGTGTGCGATCAGCCGCCGCGGCCTGCGCCACGGCATTCGCTGTGCTGGCCGCGGTCGTGAATGCGCAGGAGGTGCCGACCGCCGGGGATCCCGGTGGGCTCGGTGAGATCCTGGGACGCCCGCTTCCCGGCACCCCTGCCCGTGAGGATGAGGATGCGGCGCGGCATCTCGAGCGCGCTCTCGCTGCCTTCGAGGGCGTCCAGAGCGCGCATGTCATCATCTCACGTTCCCCCAGCTCCGAGGCCAATGCTCGCGTGCGCCGTGCCGCCGTGCAGCTCGGCTTGACCCCGGAGCACCGGCCGTCCCATCGATGGGTGGACGGTCTCTCCGCATTCATCCTCGCCGCCGTGCCGCATCTTCAGGCCCGCGAGCTGACCATCGTTGACGCCACCGGGCGCACGCTCTTTGCGCGGGGCTCGCCGGCGCGCTTCATGACTGCGCCGGCCTCCCCGGCCCCCGATTCCACACAGCCGTCTCCGCCGGCCGGCCTCTCCCCTTGGACCATCGTGGCCGTGGCACTGGTGTGCGCTGGCGCCGTCGCTGTGGTGCTGCTTCGCGGGGTGCGCTTGCGCCCCCCGCAGGAGCCGCAGCCCACCGCGAGTGAGTTCGCGTTCCTCACCTCTCTCTCCGACGACGGGCTCAGGACGGCGCTGCGGGGGGAGCGCCCGGAGGTGGTGGCGATGGTCCTCAAGCAGGTGGGTCCGCGGGACGCCCAGCGGATGCGAGGGGTGCTGGAGCTGCCCTCCATGACCGCCCCGGCGGCCGAGCCGGACCCAGAGGTCGTCTCAGCGGTCGCCGAGGCGCTGCACAGGAAGGTGGCCGGATGATGGCTCGCGGTGGCTCGGGACGGGTGCTCAAGCGGGATGATCTTGAGCGGGCCGAGACTCGCGTTCAGGCCCTTGGCGCAGAGTCCGCCCCGCCGTCCGATGATGAGCTGGAGGTTACGGTCGAGCCCGCCGATGACCATGGCAGCGAGGAGACGCACCGGGTGCGCCGCCTGGTGCAGGCCATGCTTCGCGGCTTCGCACAGCAGCGCCGGGAGCTGCTGGCGGAGCTGCAGCCCTACGTGGTGCGCATCGCCGTGGAGGTGGCGCGGCGGATCGTCCGGCGCGAACTGCGGGCCGACCCGGGACTGGTCGCGCGGACGGCGCAGGCCGCGCTCGAGCAGATGGCGGGCATCTCCGACGTCCGCGTGAGGGTGCATCCGCTCGACGCCCAGGTGCTTGAGACCACCATGAACGAGCTGGTCTCCTCTGGCGACGAGGCTGCCGCGGTGGAGATCGTGCCTGATGGTTCGGTGGAGCGTGGGGGCTGTGTGGTGGAGAGCGATCGGGGTATCGTGGACGCTCGCCTGCGGACGCAGTTCGAGGAGATGCAGACCCGCCTGTTCGACTCCCTGGAGCCGCATGAGGGGGAGGCCGAGGGATAGTGGCCGCCGGGGAGCAGCCGCGATGGGTTGATGCGCTGGTAGAGGCAGCCCGTACCGTGCCGGTGATGCGCCGGTGCGGCACGGTCGTGGAGATCGTGGGCCTGACCATCGAGTCCCGCGGCCCCGTCTCCCGCGTGGGCGAGGTCTGCTCGGTGTCGCGAGGCCTGGACCGCCGGCCGCTGCTGGCGGAGGTGTGCGGCTTCCGCGAGGACCGCGTCCTGCTGCTGCCCATCGGCCGCGCCGATGATGTCGAGCCGGGGGCGCGGGTCACGGCCCTGGGCGAGCAGCTCCGCGTCCCGGTGGGTGAAGAGCTGCTGGGGCGGGTGATTGACGGCACCGGCCGTCCGCTGGATGACCGGGGCCCGATCCGCGGCCGGGAGATGCGCCCGACGCGCAGTGAGGCGCCCGCGCCGATGAGCAGACAGCGCGTCACCGAGCCGCTATGGGTC
>JBNGDZ010000693.1:0-2081 GCA_049975765.1 Armatimonadota bacterium | reverse complement strand
GTGGGGGATCGCCGAGGCGGTGCTGGTGGGGGACCGCGAGCAGATCGCTGAGGAGGCCGAGACGGCGGAGCTGGACCTGACCGAGGTATCGGTCATCGACGAGAAGAACGACCTGCGGGCCGCAGCCGTGGCCACCGAGATGGTCAGCACCGGCCGGGCCGACATTCTGATGAAGGGACAGATCCACACCGACGACTTCCTGCGCGCCGTGCTGGACAGGGAGAAGGGCCTCCGCAGCGGCCACATCATGAGCCACGTCTTCATCCTGGAGACGGCCCACCTGGGGCGGCTGACCATGGTGACCGACGGCGCCATGAACATCGCCCCCGATCTGGTCACCAAGGCCGACATCATCCTCAACGCCGTCTACCTGGCGCAACTGCTGGGAGTGGGGGAACCCAATGTGGGCGTGCTGGCGGCCACAGAGGTTGTGAACCCGGACATGCAGGCCACCGTGGATGCCGCCGTGCTGTCGAAGATGAGCCAGCGGGGCCAGTTCCCCTCCTGCTGCATCGACGGGCCGTTCGCCCTCGACAATGCCGTCTCAGAGCTCGCGGCCGGCATCAAGCGCATCTCCGGGCCGGTGGCCGGCAACTGCGACATCCTGCTGGTACCGGACATCGAGGCCGGCAACATGCTCGCCAAGAGCTACGTCTACCTGGCGCAGGGACGCATGGCCGGCGTCCTGGTGGGGGCCTCCGCGCCCGTGGTGCTCACGTCCCGCGCCGACAGCGCCGAGTCCAAGCTCTACTCCATCGCCACCGCCATGCTCATGGCCGACCTGCGGCGCACCAGCAGGCTGAAGATCGGCAAGGTGCACTTCTGACAGGGCCACAGGCAGGAGGTCGCCCGGCGGGGGCGGAAAACAGTACCCGACCCTCTCGGAACCCATGCCGCGCGGAAAGGTGTCAGCGATGTTCAAGCTTAGCGTTATCAGCGACGAGGTCTCGCAGGACTTCCAGCGCGTTGTCGATGTCTGCCGCGAGTTCGACGTGCCCATGGTCGAGCCCCGCAGCGTCTGGGACACGGCGCCCCAGGACCTCACGGACGAGCAGGTCGCGGAGATGAAGAGCATCCTCGACGAGGCCGGGATGGGCGTGTGCGCCATCGCCTCCCCGTTCTTCAAGTGCGATCTGGGCGACGAGGAGCAGTACCAGGAGCACATCGGGATCCTGCGCCGCTGCATTGAGATCGGGCGGGCGCTGGGCACCAACATCATCCGGGGCTTCACCTTCTGGAAGACCGGCCCCGCCGAGAGCGTCTGGCAGCAGATCCTCGACGCCTTCGAGGAGCCCATCGAGATCTGCGAGCAGGAGGATGTCTACCTGGGGATCGAGAACGAGGCGTCCACCCACATCGCCACCGCTGCCGAGGCCGAGCGGCTCTACGCCGACCTGGCCAGCGACCGCGTCCAGGCCATCTGGGACCCGGCGAACGAGGTCTACGCGGAAGATGGCGAGCTGCCGTTCCCCGATGCCTTCGAGCGCATGAAGCCGAATCTCATCCACGTGCACATCAAGGACGCCGTGCGCACTCCCGACGCCGACGAGCCGGCGCGCTGCGTGCCGGTCGGCATCGGCGGCTACATCGACTACCCGGGGCAGTTCAAGGCCCTCATGGAGATGGGCTACGAGGGCGCCTGCTCGCTGGAGACGCACTGGCGGCCAGCGGCCCAGCTCGACGAGGACCTGCTCAACCGGCCCGGCGGCGCGGCCTTCAGCGCGGGCGGCGAGTACGCCTCCCGCGTCTGCCTGGAGAACCTGCGCGAGATCCTCAAGATCATCACCTGACCTGCTCGCTACCTCATCGCCGGCCTCACGCCGCTGACCCCGGCGTGAGGTCGAATCGTCCACCATGGTAGAGATGACTGACACGCTACCCGATATCAAGCTCATCGCGGTTGACCTGGATCACACGCTCCTCGACGGCGATCTGCGAATCCCGGACCGCAACCGACAGGCCCTGGCGGCGGCGGCCGAGCGGGGCGTAACGGTGGCCATTGCCACCGGCCGAACGCACCGGTCCGCGGAGCAGTACGCCCGAGAGCTGGGCATCGACGCCCCCGTGATCTCCTACAACGG
>JBNGDZ010000692.1:0-2082 GCA_049975765.1 Armatimonadota bacterium | reverse complement strand
CGAAGACCGCCATGTCGGCCTCGTGGCCACCTCGGCCAGGCCCATGGTGCTGTGCAGCCACCAGATCCTCCGCAGCGACAACACCGGGCCGTCGGCCGGGACGCTGGTGATGGGCTTCCTGCTCAACGAGGACCGCTGGCGGCGCATCCGCAGCCGCACGCTGGTGGATGCCCACCTCGACCCCCCTGCCGACCTGGCGCCGGCCGGCGCCGCGGCATGGGCCGGGGCTCCCCCCGGCGACCCGCACGCCGAGACCCGTACGGACACGGTGCTGCGGCTGCACCAGGCCGTCACGGATATCGACGGCCGGCCGCTGCTGCTGGTGGGCGTGGACGTGCCCCGGCAGATCACCGCCAGCGCGCGGACGACCCTGACCTACGCCTGGGGCTTCATGGCCGCTATTGTGGCCGCGGTGGTGCTGGTGGGCCTGCTGGTCCTTCGGCGCACCGTCACGGCGCCGCTGGGGCGGATGGCCTCTCATGCCGAGTCGATCGGCTCCCGGCAGGACCTGTCGGGCCGGCTGGCGATGGAGCGCGACGATGAACTGGGTACCCTGGCCGACGCGCTGGACCGGATGATGGAGCGGCTCGACCAGAGCCAGCAGGAGCTGCGACGCCGCGGCCAGCGGCTGGCGGAGATGGCCGGCGAACTCTCGCGGACCGAAGAGCAGCAGCGGCGCGAGCTGGCCGCCGCCCTGCACGAAGGGATCGGCCAGTCGCTGTTCGCCATCGCGATGAACGCCGGCTCGCTCCGCAAGGCCGCCCCCGATGACCGGTCGCGCCAGGCCGTGGACCGCGTGCTGCAACTCGCCGAGCAGGCCATCGCCCGGACTCGGTCCCTGACATTCGAGCTGTGCCCGCCGGAGCTGTACGAGATGGGCCTTTCGGCGGCTTTGCGAAGCCTGGGCGAGCAGTTCGCCGAGCTCTGCGACCTCGATGTCCGGATGGACCTGGACAGCGAGGACGGGTTGGACCAGGAAGTCCGGCATCTGCTGTACCGGTCGGTAAGGGAATTGCTTATGAATGTGATTAAGCACTCGGCAGCGGACCGGGTGCGCATTACAATGCACAGGGACGCCCGGAATCTCGTCATCGAGGTGGCCGACAACGGCTCGGGGATGGCCCCGCAAAACGCGGCCACCCGGAAGACCGGCTTCGGGCTGTTCAGCATTCAGGAGCGTCTGGCGGCGCTGGGTGGCAGGATGGACATATCCTCGACCTCGGGGGAAGGGGTCTGTGTGATGCTTTGCGTTCCGGTGGACCGGCCGGCAACGCGGGAGTGATCTATGCCAATCAGAGTCTTGCTTGCCGATGACCACGGGGTGGTGCTGGATGGCCTTCGCCGCCTGCTGGAGGCCGAGACGGACATGGAGGTCGTGGGTGAAGCCCACAATGGCCGCGAGGCGGTGGAACTCGCCCGCGACCGTCGGCCGGATGTCCTGGTGCTGGACGTGGCCATGCCGGAGATGAACGGGACCGTGGCGGCCCGCCACCTTCATCGGGAGTGCCCCCGCGTGCGCGTCCTGGCCCTCTCGATGCACAGCAGCGGCCAGGTCGTGGCGGAGATGCTCAAGGCCGGGGCCAGCGGCTTCGTGGTCAAGAGCTCCCACATCGATGAAGTCGTCACGGCGATCCGTGCGGTGTTCAGCGGCAAGACCTACCTGTCACCGGAAGTGGCCGGCAGCATCGTGGATGAACTGGTCCGCCCTACGGGCGGCGAGCCCGGCCAGTCGCCTCTGAGCGAGCGCGAGCGGGAGGTGCTGCAGTTGGTGACCGAGGGGCTCACCACGCGGGAGATCGCCGCGCGGCTCCACGTCAGCGTCAAGACTATCGAGACCCACCGCCACAGTATCATGAAGAAGCTGGACCTGCACAGCGTGGCGGACCTGACCAAGTACGCGATCCGCGAGGGCATCACCACGCTGGAGTTCTGAGCGGGACCGGCCGCGGCTCAGGCAGACGCGGCGGGCGAGTCGTCTTCCGGCACGTCGGGCTCGGGAACGAACGTCAGGTCGATGCCCCAGTCGCTGGCCGACTCGGGAGTCTCGGGCTCCATGGCCGGCGGCGGCGGGCCTCCCATGTC
>JBNGDZ010000691.1:0-2087 GCA_049975765.1 Armatimonadota bacterium | reverse complement strand
CGTACGCACGGTGGTGTGACAGGGACAGCCCGCAAGGGCCTACCTATGTCAATCGTGGAGGAGCTCCCACACGCGGCGCTGAACTGAGGCCGGTGGAGGTGCTCTCATGCGCAACTGCCTGACCTTCGTCGCTCTGCTGGGCCTCGTGTGTACGCCCGCCGCTACGGCTGCGGGGCCGAACCTGCTCGACAACCCGCAGTTCGCCGGCGAGCTTGACTCCGAGGAGTTCGGCTGGAACGTCCGCTACGGCGCGGGGCCGGACGTGGTGGAGATCGCAGTGGACAGGGAGACGACTCTGGACGGAAGCCCCAGCGTGCGCTTCCGCCAGGAGAAGCCGGTCTACTCGGCCATCAGCCAGGCCTTCGTTCCCGAGCCCAGGACCATCTACGCCGCAGAGGTATGGGTGCGGGCGGAGGACTTCGTCACCACCAGCCGGGGGGTGCGCCTATTCATCGGTGACGAGAACGCGCGGACACTCACCGCCGACCGCCTGTGGGCTCACCAGGCCGGCACCGGCTGGCATAAGCTCACCTGTGTCTTCAACTCCGGCGAACGCCCACAGATGTGGGTCATCCCGATGCTCAACAACGTCTGCGGGACAGTGTGGTTTGCCAGGCCCTCGCTGAGGGTGGTCAGCCCCGAGGAGGCCGCGGAGCTGACCGGCCGCGCCCACGGCTACGGCTGGGTGGCGCCCGAGCCGGGCAGCGGCGTGGCCTACTTCGGGCGTAAGACCGCGCACGTGCATCCGCAGTTTCCGGCGGTGGTGTGGCTGAGCAACCACAACGCCTTCGAGGACCCCCAGGCGGCAGGAATGCGCATGGTGCTGGAGCTGCCCCAGGGGGTGGACGCCGCGGGCACCTATCGCGCCTGGGAGATGGAGCAGGCCTCCGGCGACGCCGGCACGCGCGTGGTGCTCACCGGGGCCGTGACCTACTGCCCGGTGTGGCTGAGCACGACCTGGGAGCCCGGCCGCACGGGCACGGCCCGGGTCTGGCTGGAGTGGGACGGCGGCGGGCAGGAGACGCCGCACAGCTTCGAGCTGCGCTGCATCGACATGCCCCGGGCTCAGCGGCCGGAGCGCCTCATCTGCGGGCTCTCGGGCATCTCAACCGGCGTCTATCCGGGGGACGCAGTCGAGTACGCCCGCCGGCTGGGCTTCAACGCCGTGAACCTGTGGCTGACCTCCAGGTGGCCGGATGAGCCGATCCCTGATGTGGTGGAGCAGGTCGAGGCCTGGCGCGGCGCGGGCTTCATGGCGTCCGCGAACTACTCCCCGCTGGGCTACGCGCACTACCGCGAGCTGCTGGCGGCCGAGGAGGACGCGCAGGCCTGCACCATCGACGGCGCGCGCGTTCCCTCCAAGCCCTGCCCCTCCTACCGTGGGAACGCCTGGCAGCACGAGGGCCGGATGATGGCGAACATGGCGGCCTCGGGGATCTCGTGGGTGCACATGGATGAGGAGGTCTACGACGGTCACGGGATCTGCTTCTGTGAGCGCTGCCTGCGCCTCTGGGAGGAGTACCGCGCCGAGCACCATCCGGAGCTTGAGGCCGTCTCTCCGCTGGAGTTCGAGGCCGATCCGGACGACTACCCCGACCATCACGAGGCGTGGACGCGCTTCAAGTGCTCGCTGGTGACCGACATGTTCGCCGGCTGGCGGGAGATGCTGCTGGACGAGGTGGCCGAGCGCGGCGCACAGAGCAGCCCACAGCCCTGGCTGGACTCGTGGCTCTCAGTCAGCACGCACCTCGACAAGATGTACTACAACCTGCACGATCCTGAGATGCTGCCCGAAGCCCTGGACCACCTGGTGCCGATGCTCTACGATCGCGCCGGGCCGGTGCGCGAGCAGCTTCTGCCGCTGGTGGAGGCGGCCGGACGCGAGAGTCTGCTGGTGGGTCTGACCCTCGGTGAGCCCAGCAACGGCCGCCAGATCTTCCCGGCCGAGGAGGGTCGAGCGCAGGTGCTGGAGGCGGCCTTCGCGCCGACCATGGGCTATGTGCTGTGGACCTATCCCCGCAGCGACGCCGGGACGCTGGCGGCCATCGCCGGCGTGTGGCTGCTGGCGGGGATGACGTTCGGGTGGC
>JBNGDZ010000690.1:0-2089 GCA_049975765.1 Armatimonadota bacterium | reverse complement strand
GATAAAGCTGGAGGCCATCGCGCAGCGCGACGTGTCGCCGTACCCGCACGAGGTTGTGACCGGCGACGGCGCCATGGTCCTCGATCCGCGGGCGATGATCCGCGCCATGGCAGACGACCTGCGGGAGGGCGTGCCGGCGGCGGTCATCGCCGGGCGGTTCCATCTGGGCTTCGTGCAGATGCTCGCCGACGCGGCGGAGCGGGCGTGCCGTGCGAATGACCTGGAGCTGGTGGCTCTCTCGGGCGGAACGTTTCAGAATCGGATCGTGCTGGAGGAGCTTATGGACGAGCTGGAGCGTAGGAATCTGCGGCCGGTGATGCACCGGGCGACACCGCCGGGCGACGGCTGCCTGGCGCTGGGCCAGGCCGCGGTGGCACAGGCGAGGTGGCAGTGATGTGCGTGGCGATACCGTCGAAGATCGTGTCGATTGAGGGCAGTGTCGCGACGGTGGACGTGGGCGGCAGCCGCTCTACGGCCCGCCTGGACCTTATCGAGGACGCGCAGGTGGATGACTACGTGCTGGTGCACGCGGGCTTCGCCATCACGAAGGTCGATCCCGAGCACGCCCGGGAGACGCTGGCGCTGATGGATGAGGTCGGGCTGCTGTGAGCGTGGCGCGCGATGAGGTGGTCGCCGAGGTCCGGCGGCTCGCAGACGAGATCGCCCAGGTCTCCGACCGGCCGGCGACCCTCATGGAGGTCTGCGGCACCCACGCGCACCAGTTTGCCCGCTATGGGTTGGGGCAGATGCTTCCCGTGCAGGTGGAGCTGCTGTCCGGCCCGGGCTGCCCGGTGTGCGTCACGCCGGTGGGCGAGATCGACGCAGCGCTGGCGCTGGCGCGAGTCCCGGAGGTGACTGTCGCGACCTTCGGGGACATGGTGCGTGTGCCCGGAAGTGAGTCCACGCTGGCGCACGAGCGGGCGCGCGACGCGGACGTGAAGGTCATCTTCTCGCCCATGGAGGCGGTGGACCTCGCGGAGCGGAGCGACCGGCAGGTGGTGCTGCTGGGCGTGGGCTTTGAGACCACCGCGCCGGGCGTGGCCGTGGCGGTGCAGCAGGCGCACCTGCGGGAGCTGGACAACTTCAGCGTGCTCTGCGCGCACAAGCGGCTCATTCCGGCGCTGGATGCCCTGATGGCGGCGCCGGACGTTGCGCTCGACGGCCTGCTGGCGCCGGGCCACGTGAGCACCATCATCGGCTGGGGGGCCTACGGGGAGTTCGTGAACGAACATCAGGTCCCGTGCGTGGTGGCCGGCTTCGAGCCGGACGAGGTGATGCGCGCCGTCCTGGCGCTGGTCCGTCAGCTTGCCGAGGACCGGGCGGAGGTCGAGAACGAGTATCCAGGCCCGGTGAGTGAACGTGGCAATACCCGCGCCCTGGCGGTGATGGAGGAGGTTTTCGAGCCCGTGGACGCCGAGTGGCGCGGGCTGGGGGTAATCCCGCTGGGGGGGATGGCGCTGCGGGAGCGGCACGTGCATCTGGACGCCGCCGCCCGCTTCGAGATCGAGGTACCGGAGGGTCGCGAAGATCCTCGCTGCCGCTGCGGTGAGGTGCTGCGCGGCGCCATCCGACCGCAGCAGTGCGGCGCATTCGGGGCCATCTGCACCCCGGCCCATCCCCTCGGCCCCTGCATGGTCTCCTCCGAGGGTGCCTGCGCGGCGGCGTACCGCTACGGGGCGTGATACACCGGCGCGAGGTGCGGCTGGACGCCGGCGCGATGTCAGTATCAGAGAGGGTCCTCCGATGCCGAAGAACCCTGACGAGATCATCACCCTCGGGCACGGGGGCGGAGGGCGGCTGATGCACGATCTGATCGTGGAGGAGCTGCTGGTCGCCTCCGATGTCATGGACGAGAGCGATCTTGAGGACGCCGCCCTGATCGACGACGAGCGGCTGGCGATCTCCACCGACAGCTTCACCGTCAAGCCCCTGTTCTTCCCCGGCGGCGATATCGGCAAGCTCGCCGTCTGTGGCACGATCAACGACGTCGCCATGCGCGGCGCGCGGCCCCGGTGGCTGAGCCTGGCTCTGATCATCCACGAGGGCCTGGCGCTGGAGGACCTGCGGCGAATCGTGCGCTCCATTCGCG
>JBNGDZ010000689.1:0-2094 GCA_049975765.1 Armatimonadota bacterium | reverse complement strand
TCGTCACTCTTCCGGCGTGGCTCTTCATTGCGGTGCTGATAAAGCTCAACAGTCCGGGGCCGGTGCTCTTCCGCCAGAAAAGACCGGGCAGGTTCGAGGTGCCCTTTGAGATACTGAAGTTCCGCACGATGGTGAACGACGCCGAAGAGCGGCTACACGAGGTCATAGATGTCAACGATACCGAGGACCCTCTCATCCGCGTCGAACACGATCCCAGGATCACCGGCGTCGGACACCTCCTCCGAGTCACCAGTCTCGACGAGCTTCCGCAGCTCATCAATGTGCTCAAGGGCGACATGAGCATCGTGGGACCCCGGCCAATCTCGAGGCCGATTCACGACCCGCGCAACAGGTTGCGCCTGCAGGTCACACCCGGAATCACCGGCCTGTGGCAGGTGTCCGGGCGCAAGAACGCGGACACGGACTTCATGCTGCGCAAGGACATCGAGTACCTGCAGCGACGGTCCCTGAGCTTCGATCTTCTTATCGTGCTCAAGACCATCGCCGCCGTTATCAGAGCCGACGGAGCCAGATAGGGAGCCGGCCATGGACGCGCCGCGCACGAACAGAACGGTGCTCACGCGAGACAGGGCAAAGGTCATCGTGCTGGCCCTGCTGCTGGCCGCGCTCGGCCTGGGCTACTACGAGCGCAGGGAGATCCCTGCCGATGACATTCCGCTGGGCGATCTGCCGGCGCAGATCGACTCCTGGGAGATGGTCAGCGAGGACACCAGCCTCACCCCGGATGGCTCCTGCAAGCTCCTGGTGCGCACCTATCGGAACGCGGACGGCCGTGAGGCTCACGTTCGAGCGCAGGCGACATACACGCGTCTCGGCAGCCTGCGAGACTGGTCCCTGGCCGCCATGGCTCAGGGCTGGCATGCCGCGGAGCAGACCACCTGGCACAGCGGCGATGGCGTGATGGACGCCAGGATCGAGCGGCTGGTTAACGAGCCCAACTCGCAGATCGCGCTCACCTGGTACACGTCAGCGCGGTCGCAGGCTCCGTCGCTGAAAAGGGCCGAGATGCTCGGGGCGCGCGACCGGCTGCTTGGCAACACAAAGCCGTGGGCGAGTCTTTACGTGATCGCGAGTGGGGAAGACGCAGGGAAGGGCCGCCAGGCAGTTGAGGACCTGGCGTCCGCGCTGGGGCCGCGCCTGCAGGATATCATGGCGGAGTCGCGGCCGGGCTGAACGAGGCCCACCAGGGCATCTGAATGTGCTGACGCGCCCGCTGACTGGACGAGGCGCCACGCGCGCCACCGGAGCGACCAGGACCGGCAGACGCACCGCTGACAACCAGACGATCCCGGGAGAGCGAAGATGGCTGCAGTGGATACGTCAACGAGCGACGAGACACGGGCGCGGTCCAGGCGCGGGACGACCCGGGCTGAGGGACCGCCGCGCGACCTCACCGAGCGGATGAATCTCTACGCGAAGTCAATCGCCATTGGCGTGTTGATCGCGCTCATCGGCGTCGGAGCCTTCGGCCGTTTCTACAGCGCGCGCTTCAACGGGCTCGTGTCCACGCAGGCCATGGAGGTCGCGGACATCGCCCAGCAGCTTCGCTTCAACCGCGGCTTCTCCACCAGAGTCGTGCGGCCGCTCGCGCTTTCATATGCCACGCCGGATGCGGATGGCACCGTGCCCGAGACTCGGCATCAGCCGCTGTATCCCTTGCTTGTGTCGCTTCTCTTCCGCGTCAGAGGTGGGGGAGACGCCTCCATGGCGATGTTCAATGGGCTTATGCTCCTGCTCACCGGCTGGGTGATCTACGCCATCGGCCGCATGGCGTGGGACAAGCCCGTCGGGCTGCTGGCCACGGCCATCTACTTCGTGAGCATCGACGCCATCGGCCAGGCGCTCACCGCGACGAGCGCAAGCCTGGCCGGGCTGCTGGTGACAGTGGCCATATGGGCCGCGCTCCGGAACCGTATGAGCGCGAAGGAGGAGGATGAGACGCAGGACGCCGGCGCCCGCGGATCGCTCATGTGGTGCGCGGTTCTTGGTGGTGCCTTCGGGCTTGCCTGGCTGTCGGGCTCAACGGCGGCAATGCTCATCATCCCACTGGCGATCCTCGGCTCAGTGCCCGGC
>JBNGDZ010000688.1:0-2100 GCA_049975765.1 Armatimonadota bacterium | reverse complement strand
TACCGGAGGAGTACCCGGAGGGGACGCTGGTCACCAACTACTACTACCGCGCCGGGCGGCGGCACAACGGGCTGCCCCCGGCGGTGCTGGTGGCGGATCATGAGCCGGCGCACAACGACCGGGCGAACGTTCTGATGTCCGACGGCGCCATCAGGAGCCTGCCTGAGCCGCGCTGGCGGCAGATGGGCTTTCGGACGCCGGATGAGATACTGCAGGAGCGCTTCCCGGAGCGCTACGGGCAGGTGGAGCCCGGGGCGTGCTGCGCGCCGCCGATGAGCCCGCCCGAAGGTCCCCCGCGGGAGCCGCCAGGGGAGGCGCGTGAGTGATACGGCGAAGTCGTGGACGTGCGGGCTTCACCGCCGAGGAGCTGATCGTGGTCCTGGGTATGATCATGCTCATGGCAGGGGGCTTTCTGTGGACGACCCGCCGGGTCTCGGCGACCTCGCGCATGGTCTCCTGCGCCAGCAACCTGCGGCAGATCGGCGAGGCCGCGCGCATGTACGTGATGGACTACGATGGCAGGATGCCGCCGCAGGCCCGGAGCTTCGACGCACTACTCCAGTACACGAAGAACCAGCAGGTGTTCCTCTGTCCCGCGGAGCGCCGGCGTGAGGAGCGCCTGGATGAGGACGCGTCGAAGCCACAAACCGACAGCGACCGGAGCTGGTGGGACGCGGGGCTGACGCTCGAGCCGCACTACGTCCTGGACCCGGCGGCGCGGCCGGACGACCCGCCGCAAACGCTCGTGGCCGCTGATGACGAGCCCGGCCGCCACGTCAGCCGCACCTGGCTGGGTGTGCGAGTCGATGGGGCGCTGAGGCGTTTCGACGCGGAAGAGTGGGATCGCTACTGGGGCGAGGTGAGGGACGATGACGAGGCGCAGTAGAGCCTTCACGTTGATCGAGCTGCTGGTGGTGATCGCGATCATCGCGATCATGGCGGCGGCGCTGATGCTGGCGGTCAGCTCCGCGACCGACCGGGCGCGGGTGACCGAGTGTGAGTCCAACCTCACCCACATCGCCATCGCCCTGCGCATGTACTTCAACGACCAGGGCGACTACCCGCCCGACCTGCAGACCCTCCACGGGACCGGCTTCATCACCGACCAGAGCCTCCTGATCTGCACCAAGACC
Organism: Armatimonadota bacterium; assembly: GCA_049975765.1. GTDB lineage: Bacteria > Armatimonadota > Zipacnadia > Zipacnadales > UBA5352 > JAYENL01. The sequence continues at coordinate 967 of JBNGDZ010000688.1, read as the reverse complement.
GGCGCCCGCTACTACTACGAGAAGCCGACTGCGGACACGCCAACCGACGCCATCGTGTGTGCGTGCGTGGCTCCCGGGACGCCAGACGGCGAGCGCCCGCACTCCTATCACCACTCGTTCGTGGCGCTGCACAAGGGCGGGCGCCTCACGGAGATGGGGCGCTGACCCGCTCCCCGAGGTGGCAGCATCTATACCGTGGTACCTCGCAGTCCGGCACCCAGACCCGTGCGGAGGGCTGACGACAGCCGCCCCCGAACGCAGGACTGGCGCACCTACTTGCGACACTCCGCCTGTAGCCTGAGGGCCGACTTCGCGCGACTGCTGCGCAGTCGCCCGGAGACCTTCGGTCTCAAGACGGCCTCTCCACGCGAGCTTGCGCTCGCGTAACGACACGACAACCGCAGGCCGGACTGTGGTCCGGCCTCTCCACGCGAGCTTGCGCTCGCGTAACGACGAACGGCATCGAACGGCATGACTCGCGCAAGCGCGGCTTGGGGTTGTGTAGGAGCCAACGGGAGCAACTCGCGACAATTCGGGGCGTCGCTGCACGTGCCACCGTCGGGCCTCGGCGGCAGCATGGGTGCTCTCCAGCGTCGAGCGGGCAGAGCGTGCGTCATGTCGCGCATTGTTCCGAGAGGCCGCAAGCGCTGCCGAGGTGAGCGGCGGTCGTACGCCGTCATGGAGGGGCCGGACCACCGTCCGGCCCGCCGTTCTCCGCAGGGCGGCATACGCCCCCGGTGTGCTGATTCCCCGTCCGTATTCGCGCGAAGCGGCCCGGGCTGTCGGCAACGGCACAACGGCAGGCTCCACGCGAGCTTGCGCTCGCGTAACGACGAACGGCATGACTGGCGCGAGCGGGCCTTGCGCTCGCATCGCAGTTAACCGGGCCGACAACAGCAGGCCGGACTGTGATCCGGCCTCTCCACGCGAGCTTGCGCTCGCGTAACGACGAACGGCATCGAACGGC
>JBNGDZ010000687.1:0-2102 GCA_049975765.1 Armatimonadota bacterium | reverse complement strand
GTCCCGATCGCTTCTCCCTTAGCGTGCCCACAGGAGCTTCACTCAGCCTGCAGCCGCTGGATGGCCGCCTCGGCCTGTTCCCTGAGATCCTCGTCGCCGGTCAGTTCGACGACGCGGCGGAAGTGCCTCACGGCCTCGGCCTTCTGCTCGAGCTCCACCTGTACCCACGCCATCACCCAGTGCGCCTGCACGTGGTCGGCGTCGATCTCCAGCGCCTGCCGGAGCGTCTCGGCGGCCCCACCGAGGTCACCGGCTTGCTTGGCCGCCAGGCCCGCGGCCACCAACTCATCCGCCGTCACGTCCTCGGCCCATCCGATACCCACAGCGTCAAGCGATTGCGCTGCGACGCGCACGTTCGCGACCGGCTCGCCGTCGCGCGTGACGCGACCGGCGATCACGGCGGTATGAAGCGGAAACCACCGTCGCAGGCGTCGCGGACTGGGGGAATGTGGAGTTGGCGCGCGAGCAGCGGCAGGAGCCCACGCAGGCGGGGCGCATGCTCTGGGAGGCCGTGCGCAGGAAGCAGCTTGAGGTGCGAATCCGCCGGCAGCATCCCATCGGCGAGCTTGCGCTTGATTTCGATTGCGCGCAAGCACGACTTTCCGTCGAAGTGGATGGACCAGCTCATGAAGATCAAAGGGGGCAATGACCGCTGGCCCGGCAGTCAACTCGCCAACTGGAGTATCGCCGTCCTGCGGGCGCCTGAGCGGCGGATACGCGAGGAACTGCCTGCGGTGCTCAAGGCGTAGCAGAGCGGCGCAGGGAGCAGCTTCGGTCCTGACCACAAGCGACACCGCCGTGAGAGGACGACGTCGCGCGGCTGGCGCATGTGCTCTCGCGGCGGGATGCTGGAGCTGGGGTCTGCGTCAGGCCTTCGCGCGGGACCCGGGGAAGGGGAAGAGGACGGCGGATGGGCCATGCGGAAACGGTCCTGTGAGGTGAGTGACGATGACGGCAGTTCGGGTAGCGGTCGCGATTGCACTCTGCGTGCCGGCGGCGGCCGCGTACGGCCAGGACCTGTCCAAGGCCGAGGTGTCGCTCGATGATGTGACCGTTTCCTGGCACGCCGGGCAGGGCATGTCCATCGACTACCGGGGCATCCCGGTCTTCGGCCCCTACTCCGCCCACTACACCGTCCACGACGCGGCGTGGACGCGGCACCTCTACAGCTCCAGGCAGGGCGCTGCCCGTGGGCGGCTCGAAGTGACGGACGATGCGCGGACGCTGGTCATCAGCGACGAGAGCGAGCACTTCTCGTTCACGAAGACCGTGCGGCTGGCGCCGGGCGGGCGCATCGTCATCGAGCACCAGTTCGGCCAGACGGGGCTGGAGGACGCGCACCTGCAGCTCGGCATGCGCCCGGCGGTGCCGTGGCTGGACGGCGCGGCCTACCGCGTCGTGACGCAGGACGGTGAGGAGAGCGGGCGGATGACCTACGGCCGCGGCGACCGCCGGGTCCTGTGGTCGGGGATGACTCGGATGAGCTTCGGCTCGCTCTTCGGCACCTGGACGCTCTCCTCCACACACGGGATGACACTCTACGACGATCGCGACAAGGGCAGCTTCTTCCTCGGCTGGGACCAGGAGCTGGCCGACGGCGAGATGTACCGCGAGCGGATCGAGATCGCACTGCAGCCGGCGACCCGCGTCATCGAGGGCGTGCGTGTGGCGGACTTTGCCTGGGACGACGAGGTGCGCGATGGGTCCGCGTCGGTGCGCATGAGTCTCGCCAGAGCTGATGGGGGGCAGGAGGCGATCAGCCTGCGTTTGGTCGCGCTACGGGCGGAGCAGGAGGTCGCCGAGACGACCCAGACGGCGCAGCTTGCCGCCGATCCGCGGCAGGTGGAGCTGACGCTGCCGCTGCCTGAGCCGGGAGACTACGAGCTGCGCCTGGCGGTGCTCAACGCCGCCGAAGAGACGCTCGTGCGCCAGCTTCTGACCACACGGGTGATGCCGCTGATGCGCTTCGTGCCCTCGCTGTCGCTGTACACGCACGAGGACGAGGCCGAGCTGTTGATTACGCTCAAGGGGCGCCCGGACGCCGAGGAGCTGGTGGCGGAGCTGACGGGGATGGCGCTTGGCGGGACGCGGCAGGTCGCAGT
>JBNGDZ010000686.1:0-2102 GCA_049975765.1 Armatimonadota bacterium | reverse complement strand
TCCGCGCTGCCCCAGATCGGAACCTCGATGTCCCGCTGCAGGATCATGTCATCGGTGAACAGGCCGTTGAGCGTCACCTCCGCCTGGGTACCTGTCGCGGCAGCTATCAGCAGGGCAATCAGCAGTAAGCCTCCGAGGCGATCCATCACGTGACCTCCGTTCGTTGCATGTATCCGCAAAGGTTGACGCGGCGCCACAGCAGCGGGCCGCGCGCCAGTTGGCTGCTGCCTGTTCCACGGAGCGGTACTACCACTCTTCCCACAGTCGCGAGAAGTACGCGCTGTAGCCGGCCGGCCCGGGATAGCCGTCCCAGTAGACGATGTCCTCGCCAAGCTCGCCCTCGCCCTGGCTCTCCAGCCACGCCAGCAGGCGCTCGTCGATCCCACGCCGCTGCAGCTCGGCCAGGGCCGCCCGCCAGAGGCGCTCAACGACGCGGGGATTGGCCTCGGCCACGTCGGCGGTATCCCCCAGGCGCATCAGGCGACAGGACCCGGGGTCCGCGCACAGGTGCATCTGCCAGGTGTCGTCGAACACCGTGAGCAGCGGCTGCCCGGCGGAGTTGCCCCACCATGGCCCCGCGGCCGTGCCGCCCAGGGCGATCTCGCGCTCCCCCGACCCGGAGTGCGCCTGCTCTAGGACGCTCAGCCCGTGGGCGCCCTCGGGCAGCCCGACGCCGGCCAGGTGCGCGATTGTGCCGAAGATGTTCTGGGGCTGGACGATGATGTCGCTCTCGCCACGCTCGCCGCCGGGAAGCCGGACGATGAATGGCGTGTGGCCCTCCTGCTCGTGGATCGGGGCGCGCTTGCCGAAGAAGCCGCGCTCGTTCAGCGACGTTCCGTGATCGGAGGTGAGGAGGACGCAGGTGTCATCCGCCCGCCCGGTCGCCTCCAGCGCATCCAGCAGCTCCCCCAGCCAGCGGTCCACCCAGGTCACCTTGGCCGAGTAGAGCGCTGCAACGCGGCGGATGGCCTCCTCCGGCGCGCCGGCGGTGTCGCGGACCATGAAGGCCCGGGGGTCGATGCGGCCGTCCCAGGCGGTGTCATCGTCATACAGCGTGGCGAACTGTGGCGGAACGTCCCAGGGCTCGTGGGGGTCGAAGCAGTCCACCCACAGCAGGAAGCGCTCCTGCGCCAGGTTGTCGTGCAGCCAGGCAGCGGCGGTGCGGAACAGCCGGGCGCAGTTCCAGGTCTCATGGCCGGCCCGCAGGCGGTTGGCGCGCACGTAGGTGGGGATCAGCCGCATGTCCTGGGGCTCGCCGTCAACGAAGTCGAAGAGCGGATCGCGCGTCCAGTTGCCCGGCCACTGCAGCCTGGTGTCGATCCACGGGCGGTCTACCTCGGCGCCGCGGACCTGCGTCCAGGCGTTGAAGGGCCAGTCGAAGTTGTGGCCCCCGTTGACCAGGTGCGGGGTGTCGTGGATAAGCTGCGTGGCGTATCCGGCCTCCGCCAGCGTCCAGGGAAGCGTCGGGAGGTCCCAGCGCAGCGGCCTCCACGGGAACAGCGGGCTGCCGTAGCGCCCGGTGATGGCGTCTGTGCGATGGGGGATCGTGGGGTAGCTGGCGCAGTACGATCTGCTGAAGTCCCAGGACTGAGCGATCAGCCGGTCGAGGTTGGGGGTCTTGATCCACTCGTTGCCGTGGGCGCGGATGTGGTCGTATCGCAGGGTGTCGATGACGACGACCAGGAAGTTCACGGCCATCACTCCTCGGCGGGCTGCTGCACTGCCGAGGCTGGTAGTTGGCCGCGCGGGGGCGTTTGACCTGCGTGGCAGCTATGCAGAACGACGGACGGAGAGGAGTGTCCGTCCCACCGACGTAGCCTCCCATTCGGTGGCACGCACACTCCTGTGCGTGCGCCTTGGGTGCCGTGCCGTTCCGTGGCATAGACACTGGAGACCGCTGGCCTCCGTCCGTGCGTCTTCTGTCGGTGCCGGGCTGGAAGCCCGGCCTACGCGGGGGTTGGCGCCAGGCGAGCCAATCGGGCGCGCCAGCTCCTCTGAGTGCCTCCCCGGGCCTCGCGCGGAACGTCGCACGGAGAGGAGTGTCCGCCCCACCGACGTAGCCTCCCATTCGGTGGCACGCACACTCCTGTGCGTGCGCCTTG
>JBNGDZ010000685.1:0-2105 GCA_049975765.1 Armatimonadota bacterium | reverse complement strand
CCGTCGTGCGCACGGCCGTGGACGCTCAGCCGCTGCGGCGCTCCGGGCCGCGCGCGGGTGAGCCGTTCACCGTTGGGTACCTGTCGGTGATCGCGCCGCGGAAGGGCCTGCACGTGCTGGTGGAGGCCTGCGGGCTGCTGGCCGAGAGAGGGCGCGACTTCCGCCTGCGCGTCGCCGGCCAGGTGCTCAACCGGCGCTACTGGGGACAGATCCAGCGGAGTGTCCGCCGGGCCGGCCTGAGCGACCGCTTCGAGCACCTCGGCGAGGTGACGCTCGATGAGAAGATCGCCATGCTGCACTCGCTGAGCGCCTTCTGCCAGCCCAGCATCCAACCCGAGGTGCTGGGCACGACGGCGCTGGAGGCGATGGCCGCGGGGCTCCCGGTGGTGGTGCCGGAGGATGGGGTCTTCCCGGAGATGATGGAGCTGACCGGCGGCGGCGTCCTCTTTGGGCCCGAGCACCCGGAGGCCCTCGCCTCGGCGCTGGCACGGCTCATGGATCACCCCGGGGAGGCCGACAGGCTGGCCGGGTCAGGCGCGCAGGCCGTTGCGCAGTACTACTCCCCCGATGCTGTGGCGGGCGACATGGAGGCCGTACTGGCGCAGGCCGTCGGCAGCCAGCAGCGAGTGAGACGTGGAGTCGCCGGCGAGGGAACTGTGCAGACTGGCGAAGAGGGATAGGCTGAAGGCGACGTTGGTCTGGAGTGCGGGCGCCCTCGCCCGGTCACTTGTTTGCTTGGGGTGCGGGCGACCCCGCCCGCACCGGCGCCGAAGGCGCCATAGAGCGCACTCAACCGATGTCCTCGATCTCCACCACTCGGCCCTCCAGCATCGCCTGGTCGGCGGCGAAGGCGATGAGGTGACCATAGACCGAGTCGGCGATGTTCGTGGAGGAGATCGACGGCTTCTCGCCGCGCACCACGCGCACGAAGTCCTCCACCAGGCGCATGTCGCCGCCGCCGTGCATGTCCCTGGCGACACTGAGGTCGACGGTCTCCTCGGAGTACTCGTGGCCCTCTCTGGCGTCGGGTTGGCGCACCACGAAGGCGCCGTCCTCCATGAAGCCCTCGATCTCGCCCTCGGTGCCCCACAGGTGGATGTGGCGTCCGGGCTTGGGCGTGCCGGTGACCATATCGTGCGTCGCGGTGGTTCCGTCCTCGAACTGCACCAGAACCGACTGATGGTCCACGACGTCGTTGTCGCAGCGGTAGACGCAGCGCCCGTAGGGGTTGTCCTCACGCAGCGAGCGCTCCCGGTCCTCGTCGGTAGGCTCTTCGATGTGCTCGATGGCCTCCCAGGCATAGGTGCCCCACCGGCCCTGCTCGAGGTAGTTCCTGCGCGCTGAGAAGGGGCAGTCGCGCTCGATCTCGCAGTCCACCAGGCAGCGCGTGCCGGAGCCCTCCGGGGCGTTCTCCTCGCAGAAGACCGTGCGTGCGCCCACGCTGGACACCGTCACCGGCCGCACGCCGCTCTTGAACCACGCCATCAGGTCCAGGTCGTGGCAGCACTTCGCCAGCAGCATGGGGTTCGTCTCCCGCCGCCGCCACTTGCCGCGCACGAAGGCGGCCGCCATGTGGTGGTAGCTGACCGCCTCGGAGCTGTGAATGGCGTAGATCCGACCGATCTCGCCCGCCAGCACACGCTCCTTGATGGCCACGTAGAATGGGGCGTAGCGTAGCACGTGGCCGATCATCAGCCTGCGGCCGGTGCGCCGGACGGCCTCCAGCAGGTCCATCAACTCCCCGCGCGTGGGGCAGATGGGCTTCTCCAGCAGCACGTCGTAGCCGGCCTCGAGCAGGGGGAGGGTGGTAGGCACGTGGTCGCGGTCCATGGTGCCATTGATCGCCGCGTCGGCCGTGCGGGGCGCGCGTGCCAGCTCCTGCGCGGTCTCAAAGCACTGCCGCGGCGGGACGTCGAACATCTCCGCGGCCCTCCGCCTTCGGATCGGATCCGGCTCGGCGACGCCTGTGATCCGCAGCATCTCCGGCTTGGTGTGCGAGAGGCGGGAGTAGCCGACGCCGCGGTGTCCGGCGCCGACGATCACGGCGGTGACCGGTGAGGTGCTCATCTGCCTTCCCTCCGGTGTCCGGCGATACAGGTGACAAA
>JBNGDZ010000684.1:0-2121 GCA_049975765.1 Armatimonadota bacterium | reverse complement strand
ACTCGGGTTCGATCCGACCGACGTCAGCGCGCCATACGAGACGATCCTGCCCCAATGGGACGGCGAGCCGAGCTTCACGGAGCACTCCTATCGCGGCTTCGCCTCCGACGCGCCCCGCCGTGAGGTCATCCTGTTCCAGAACGTCGGCTACACGCATTCGGAGTGGGCGCTGCGGACCGGGGACGGCAAGTGGCTCGCCGGCAGGCTGGTCTGGCCGGAGCGCGAGCACACCGAGATCGCGCCCTACAACAGCACCCGCGCCCGCTGCAACTACCCGACCGTGGTCCTCAAGGACCGGGCGGTGCACTTCTGCGGCGCCGCGGCGTACAATCGGTGGGAGCGCGTCCGGACCATGGACAGGGCCGGCCGCGAGTGGGGGCCGCGCTGGCGCCGGCTGATGTACACGTGGACGCCCGACATCGGCTCCGCGGAGTTCAGCGACTGGATCGAGATCAGCAACACCTTCGAGGATGGCGGATGGCTCTTTCCAGGCGATCTATGGGTGGACGGGGATGGGGCGGCGCACATCTTCTGGTCCGAGCACGCCATCAACGAGAGGCTGCGGGACAGCTTCTTCCCGGACATCAAGCGCCGATGGGCGCTGAAGTACGCGGTGGTGCGCGACGGGGAGATCATCCACCGGGAGACGCTCACGGAGGGCGGTGAGGGTCTCTCCGGCCTCATCACGCCCTCGATCGGCAACCCCAGGCTGCAGGTGACCCCCGAAGGCCGCCTGTTCGCCTGCTACTACGTGCGCGGACGTGACGAGGGCGGAGAGGAGGTCCGCGAGATGCGGGTGATGGAGGTCTTCCCCGGTGGCGGAACCGGGGAGGCCGTCGGGCTGCCGCTGCAGAACCCACTGACCGACTTCTTCACGGCCACACCGCGGGCCGGCTCACCGCCCTCGCGCACGCTTGAGATGCTCGGAAGAGCCGCCCGCGCGCCACGGACCATCTCTTACGCACGGGTGCGCCTCTACTGAGATGGCGCGCTCCGAGGCTCTCCACAATCACACTCGAACGCAAAGGAGCTCGGGCCGAATGCGACATCTGTGCACGATCGTCGCTATTGCCTGCATCTGTGGCGGCTGCGCCGCGGAGAGCGTCACGCCGAGTCTGCAGCAGGGCGAGGAGGACAACTGGCTCTTCGCTGAGGGCGAGTGGAGGATGGAGGACGGAGTGCTCACTCAGCAGACCACCGCCGGCGGCGGCAGGGCGGTCATGGTGCATCCGGCCTTCAGCGACTTCGAGCTCTCGGCGGAGCTCATGATCCATCCCGAGGGCAACGGCGTGCGCGCGGCGGCGCTGATCCTGCGGGCAACCGGCACCATGACCTGCTACTGGGTTCACCTGGACTCGAAGAATGACAACGTCATCGCGGTGCGCTCGACGCCGGGCAACACCTGGGATGAGCTGGGCCGCACGCCCTTCACCATCGAGGATGATCAGTGGCACTCCGTCAGAGCGCGCTGTCAGGGGCCGGAGATCACAGTCTGGCTGGACGACACGGAGGTGCTGACGTGTGAGGATGAGAGCATCGCGGCCGGCTACGTTGGGCTGGGCACCAGTCAGGGCAGAGTCAGCTTCCGCAACCTGCAGGTGGAGGGAACGGTGACGGAGATGGGAGAGCTTCGCAGCGAGACTCCGCCATACATGAGGATATCCCTGGGCGAGGCCTCGGGCAGCTATCAGGCCTTCCCGGACGTCTGCCGGCTGCAGGGCGGCGACCTGCTCTGCGTCTTCTACGCCGGCTACGGCCACGTTTCTCTGCCCAATGATGACTTCCCCCGCGGCGGGCGGGTCTGCATGGTCCGCTCCAGCGACGAGGGCCGAACCTGGACGGAGCCTGAGGTGCTGCACGACAGCCCCCTCGATGACCGCGACCCGCACATCGCCCAGATCAGCGACGGCACGCTCATCTGCAGCTTCTTCACCTATGACCCGCAGCCCGACGGCCACGTGGACATCGCGGTCACCATCGTTCGCTCCACCGACGGGGGAGAGACGTGGGAGAGCGAGGGCGACGTCCTGCTGGAGGGCTTCGCGTGCTCCGCGCCGGTCCGGGAGATGCCCGACGGCACTCTGCTGCTGGGCGTGTATCAGGAGGAGCGGGAGGGCCTGG
>JBNGDZ010000683.1:0-2150 GCA_049975765.1 Armatimonadota bacterium | reverse complement strand
GCGCTGCTGTCGTGTGATGCGTCCTGTCGCCAGTGTGGCTCAGTCGCCGGTCAGCCCGCTACGCTGGAACGATGACGTCCATCAGCTCCGCGTCATCGCGCATCTGAGTCTCCTCGGCGAAGACCGCCCGCAGGTAGACGTCCCCGGCACCGTCGAGCTTCGGCACGATCATCCCGATGTCGCCGTTGGCCTGGCCCGCGATGCGCTCGGAGAGCTGCGTGAACTGCCGCAGGTAGGCGCGCGCGACGTGCGCGAGCTGTATGGTGTCGCGCTGGGCGAGCCGCCTGGCCCGCGCGAGCACGCCCTCGATCATCGCCGGAGTGAGGCAGTCGGTCACATGTACCTCCACAGACGCGTGCCCCTGTCGGCCACGAGCGAGTACCGGATCGGCCGTGAGCGCCTCTCGCAGCCACTCGCCTACGCCATCGGCGGCATCCCACCGCGCCATGTGCGCGCCTATCACCGCGGCGACCATCGACAGGTCCATGGGGCCGAACTTGATGTAGTCGCGCAGACGGTGCTCGGCCATCACTGCCGGATCGAACATGTTTCCGGTGTAGTTGCTGCTGGTCCAGAACGAGGCCGCGATGTCGGGGTCGTCGGCGAGCAGCTTCAGGCCCCGCAGCAGCTCCGAGGTGGTCGCCGCAACGGTGTCCCCGCAGCCGCTGATCGCGCGCTGCGACAGCCGCCGGCTCTGCATCAGCGACGCCTCGGCATCCTCGCAGGCGATGAAGATGCGAAAGCCGCGCTCCAGGGCAAGCTCCCTGGCGGTCGCGAAGACCTCCCTGACGATCGCCTCCGAGCGGCCGTAGAGCGGATCGCGGAAGTGGCCCGGCGGCAGGTCGAAGTAGGCCAGCCTGCCGTCACAGCGCTGGTCGATCTGGTTGACTACCCACTTCATGGCCGTCGTCTTGCCGGCGCCCGTGGGCCCGGTGGCCACCACCAGGCAGCCGCCCTCCTCGGGCTCCAGCGTCGGCTCGATCACCGTCGTCTCCAGCTCCGCGCGCAGATCCGCCGCCAGCACCACGTCGTGCGGGATGGACGGGATCTGGTATCCGGGGCGACCGGACTGGGGGATCGCGCTGCTCACCGCCACGCCCACGGGATGAATCGATGACCCGTAGATCGTCATGCCCTCGCGCGCCCGGCCCGCGACGTCATGACTGACGTAGACCTCGCGCGGGCGCTGCATCGGGGACTCCGACCAGTGCACCTTCAGGCTCGGCATGGTTCGCCACTCCTCTGGCTGAGACTGTGCTGGTCCGACGTGACTTGCCCTGCGTCCTCCACCGGCACGGAGACGACGCGCCCCTCCTCAGCGCCGAGTGTCAGACGGAACAGCTCGATGTGCTGGTCCGGCCAGTAGACCTCGATGATGAGCGCGCCTGAGGGGTCGAGTGCGGCCAGGGCCGGCCCGCGGGCCGCGAGCTGCTCGGGCGTGAGGATCGGAGGCTCGTCGTCGCTCGGCGGCAGTACCGACACGCGCTCGAACTCACCGCGGCCTCGCGACAGGACGAAGAACCCGTCGCCGAGGCCCATCAGCACCGGCAGCAGGCGGTTGGGCCCCTGCTCGAGAGCCTCGACGAGCGCCTGCCGCTGCGGAACCTCCTCAACGAGTGCCTGGTGGGCCGCGCGCGCCTGGTCCGCGAGCAGGCGGGCGTCGCGCGGGAACTCGCACACCGACAACAGGTGGAGCCACGCGTCCTCGACGTGTTCGGCGTCAGCGCTGACGAAGCGCTCGATCGCCTCGCTGACGGATGCGTGCTCACTCACGATATGACACTCTCCTCAGGAACGGGATTGGCACTGGTCATCGCCTCCGGGACGCTCGGCAGGTGCTCGTCGCCCATGACCCAGAAGCCGCTCTCGGCCGACACCACCCCCGGCCTGCTGTATCCGAAGGCGGTCAGCAGAATGCGCTCCTCGGGGGTCGCGGGGAGCGACGCCACCCAGGAGGCCTGGTGGGCGTGCGGCAGGCCCCGGCGGAGCTGGCGGAGGTCCACGGGCGAGAGATCGGCGCTGCCCCGCATCGGCTGGGGCTCGTCATCATCGTCCTGCGTCTCGGGCAAGGCGCTCACCGGATGGCTGTGCATGATGGCGACGGTGGGCGACTGCGCTCTCGTCTCCTGTGCGTCGGCGGAGACATACAC
>JBNGDZ010000682.1:0-2153 GCA_049975765.1 Armatimonadota bacterium | reverse complement strand
TGTCACGGCCGTGCGGACGGGGGGTGTCCGCACCGCGCAGTGGTGCGCGCTTACTCCTCGTCCTCGATGAAGGGCATCATGGCCCGGAGGCGCTTGCCGACCTCCTCGATGGGGTGCGCCTCGCTGCGAGCAAGCAGCTTGTTGAAGACCGGGCGGCCGGTCTGGTTCTCGAGGATCCACTCCTTGGCGAAGGAGCCGTTCTGCACCTCCTCGAGCATGCGCTTCATCTCCGCGCGGGTCTCATCAGTGATGACGCGCTTGCCGCGGGTGAGGTCGCCGTAGGTGGCCGTGTCTGACACGCCCCTGCGCATGCCGCTGATGCCCCTGGGGTAGATGAGGTCCATGATCAGCTTCAGCTCGTGCAGGACCTCAAAGTAGGCGATCTCGGGCTGGTAGCCGGCCTCGACGAGGGTGTCAAAGCCCGCAGTGATCAGCTCCGCCACGCCGCCGCACAGCACGGCCTGCTCGCCGAACAGGTCGGTCTCGGTCTCCTCCTCGAAGGTGGTCTCGATGACGCCGGCCTTGGTGGCCTTGAGTGCCTTGGCGTAGGCCAGCGCCAGGCCCATGGCGTTGCCGGTGTAGTCCTGATAGACGGCGACCAGCGAGGGGACGCCGGTGTCATCAACGTAGCACTCCCGTACCAGCGCCCCGGGGCCCTTGGGGGCTATCATGAAGACATCCACGTTGTCCGGGGGCACGATCTGGCCGTAGTGGATGTTGAAGCCGTGCGAGAAGACCATGGCGTCGCCCTCGTCCAGGTTCGGCTCGATGTCACTGCTGTAGACCATGGCCTGGACGTGATCCTGGGTGAGGATCTGAACCACCTGGGCCTGCGCGGCGGCCTCGGCGGCGCTGACCGGCTCCCAGCCGTCCGCGAGGGCGCGCTCGTAGTTGGGCGTGCCCTCCAGCTCAGCGACCACGACGTCCAGCCCGCTGTCGCGCAGGCACAGCGACTGCGCGCCGCCCTGGATGCCGTAGCCGATGATCGCTATGGTCCTCCCATCGAGCAGACTCAAGTCCGCGTCATCGTCATAGTACATGTTCGCCATTGTCGGTCTCTCCCTTTGCGTTGTGGCCGCCCGCTGCAGGCGAGCGGCGCCTCTGTGCGGTCTCAGCGGTCAACGCGGCTCGGCCGCGTCGGTCTCATTCGCCGCGGCATCCCCCTGCTCCTCGCGGCCCAGAGCGTGGTCGATGATGCGGCGGTAGGCCGCGCCCAGCAGCACGCCAACCACGATGAAAAGCAGCGCCGCAAGCGCGTGAACGGACACCGAATGTAGCCCGGCCCTGCCGGTCTGTGGCTGGTACCGAACCATGTATCCGTAGAGCAGCCACATGACCCATACAATCGGGCCGAGCATCCCGAAGGCGAGCCCGGCCGCGGCGCCCCGACCCGCCCGCCCTCTCACGCGCCCCACGATGGCGCCGATAGCCAGACCTGCGATGGGCAATCCCCACGCCAGCGCCACCAGGACGCTCTCGACCTGTTCGACCGTCACGATCTCTCGCATCACTCGATCAGCTCGTCGATGCGCACGCCGTTGATCACCAGGCCGCGAATGTCGCAGCGCTCCAGCGTCACGTCGGTGAAGTCAACGGAGGTGAAGCGGGCGTCCTCGAGGCTGCCGCGGTAGAAGCGGCTGTCGGAGAGGTCGCAGCCCTCGAAGTCGGCGCCCCGCAGATCGCAGTGCCGCCAGCGCCCCCGCGGAACTGCCAGCCACTCCGCGTCCAAGTCGCTGAGCGTGACGTTCTCGAGCTCCACCTCGTCGAGGTCACAGTAGCGCAGAGACAGGTCCGTCAACTCCGAGCGCTCCACTAGCCATTCGGCCAGCTCCAGATCGTACCCGTACAGCCCCTCGATGCGCACGCGCTGCATGCGGGGATCATCGAGGAGGGTGTCCTGCCAGGTCATCTCGTCGAGGCGGCATGACTTCAGGAGGATCTTCGGGCTCTGCCTGACGGCGACGAGCCGCGCACCTCCCATGGTGCAGCTCTCGATGACCGCCTCCCGGAGGTCGCATGAAGCGAAGTGCGCCTCACGCAGGTCGCGATGATCGAACCTCGGACCATTATCGGCGAGAGCAGCCGCCGCAGCGATCGCCGCCACGGCAACCGGCATAAGGCGCCGGAACATGAACAGGACCTCCCTCCAGGCC
>JBNGDZ010000681.1:0-2156 GCA_049975765.1 Armatimonadota bacterium | reverse complement strand
GTACTTCATGGTGCAGGAGCCCAGGGGGTAGAAGTTGGCGTCAACGTTGAAGTTCTCACCGGCCAGTCGGGCGAAGTGCTGCGCGATCTCCGGCTCGCTGACTCGGGGCAGATTCGGCGGGTCATCTCGCAGATGCTCGGCGGGGATCATCTCCTCCGGGGCCACGGCCGGCACCTCCGGCCGCGGCATGCGCGTGCAGCGCTTGCCCTCTTGTGAGATCTCGAAAAGCGTCGGCTCCGGCATCGTCGCCTCGTCCTCCCTGTGAACTGGGCCGGCCCCTACAGGCCGCCCGCCTCCACCAGTCCCTCGATCTCCGCGCGGCTGCGCCGCTCGGTCACCGCCAGCAGCAGGCAGTCCTCCAGGTCCGGGTAGTCCCGCCCCAGCGCCGGCCCGACCAGATAGCCGCTATCGCACAGCTCCCGCACGACCTCGTCGGCCGCCCGATCGAGCCGCACCACGAACTCATTGACGAAGTCGCCGCCGAAGCGGGGCTCTCCTGCGCCGGCTGAGCCCTCGATCAGCTCGTGCAGGTGATGCGCCCCCTGCGCGCCCAGCAGCGCGACCTCCCGGAGCCCTTCGGGACCGAGCGCCGCCAGGTAGACGCAGGCGGCCAGGGCGCACAGCCCCTGGTTGGTGCAGATGTTGCTGGTGGCCCGGCCGCGGCGGATATGCTGCTCGCGCGTCTGCAGCGTGAGGCAGTAGGCGATGGCGCCCTCGGCGTCGAGGGTCTGACCGACGACGCGCCCGGGCATGGAGCGCATGAAGCGCTCCCGGCAGGCGAAGAGGCCCAGCAGAGGCCCTCCGAAGCCCGGCGCCAGGCCCAGCGGCTGCCCCTCGCCCACCACGATGTCCGCACCGTACTCCCCCGGCGGCCTCAGCAGCGCCAGCGAGACGGGCTCCACGGAGGCGATGAAGAGAGCGCCGCTGGCATGCGCAAGCTCCGCGGCGGCCGCCATCTCCTCGATGACCCCGAAATAGCTCGGCTGTTGGAGGCAGACGCAGGCCACGTCCGCGTCGAGGGCGTCCTCCAGGGCGTCCAGGTCCGTGCGCCCGCTCTCATGGCTGTACGGCACCTCGGCGAGCGTGACGCCGGCCGCCTCGCAGTAGGTGCGGGTGGTGCGGCGGGCGGCGGGTGAGAGCGCCGCCGACACCAGGGCGCGATCGCGATCGGTGATCGACGAGGCCATCAGCACCGCCTCACCCAGGCCCGTGGCGGCGTCGTAGAGGGAGGCATTGGCCACGTCCATGCCCGTCAGCTCGCAGATCATGGTCTGGTACTCGAACATGGCCTCCAGCGTCCCCTGGGAGGCCTCGGCCTGGTAGGGGGTGTAGGGCGTCAGGAACTCCGGGCGGCTGACGACGCTCTGGACGATGGCCGGGATGAAGCGATCGTAGACGCCGCCTCCGGCGAAGCACGCCAGCTCGTCCAGCGTTCGGTTCTCGGCCGCCAGCTCCCGCGCCCGGACGACCAGCTCCATCTCGGTCAGCGGCCCGGGCAGGTCGGGCCCTGCAGTGGCGCGCACGGACTCGGGGATGACCTCGAACAGTTCCTCCACCGAGCCGATCCCGATCCTCTGCAGCATCGCGCGCCGGTCACTATCGGAGTTAGGCAGGCAGGCCACGATCAGGCCTCCTCCTCGCAGACCGCGGCATAGGCGTCGGCATCGAGAAGCTGCTGAAGCTGCGATATGTCCTCGGGCGCGACGGCGATCATCCATGCGCCCCAGGGGTCCTCCGCGATCCGGTCGAGGTCATCCATCAGCGCCTCGTTGGTCTCAGTGACCTCCCCGCTGATCGGCGCATAGAGCTCGGCCACGGCCTTGACGCTCTCGATCTCCCCGAAGGGCGTTCCCTGCGAGACCGACGTTGCGGGCTGGGGCAGGTCTAGGAAGATGACGTCGCCAAGCTGCTCGATGGCGAAGGCCGTGATGCCCACGCGCACCACGTCACCATCCTGCATCGCCCACTCGTGGGTCTCGGTGTATCTGCGGTCGTCCGGGATCTGCATCGGTCAATCCTCCTGCAGAGTGCGGCTCACATTGTGAGAATGTATTACGCATCTCGCTACGATTCGCCTCCCGCTCAACCGGGAATCGCTCAGCGCGGGAAGCGCCGAACCACCGTTGCCTGCACGTGCGTCGGCATGCGGTCGCCCG
>JBNGDZ010000680.1:0-2162 GCA_049975765.1 Armatimonadota bacterium | reverse complement strand
CGCCCGACGACCCTGACGCGATGACGCAGGCCGTCGCCGGGCTGCTGGGCCGACCTGAGCGCGCCCGGGACATCGCCCGGACGGCGCGCCAGCACGTCGAGCGGCACCGCGACATACGGGCCATGGTCCACGCTTACGAGCGCGTCTACCTCGATCTGCTGGAGGGGGCCTGAATGCCGCGAATCCTGTTGGTGGGAATCGACGGCGCCTCGCCGACGCTGCTCCGCCGATGGATGGAGGCGGGTGAGCTCCCGACCCTGGCGGAGTTGTGTGAGGCTGGCTGCTTCGGCCCTCTACGCTCCACGCCGAACATGACCAGCCCCTCGGCGTGGACGAGCATGTCCACCGGCGTGCAGCCCGGCCGGCACGGGATCTTCAACTTCTTCGATCGCGTTCCGGGCACGCCGCGTTTCCGCCTCAGCACCGCGAGCGTGAGGTGCGCGGAGCCGTGGTGGCTGATCGCCTCTCGCGCGGGGCGGCGCGTGGCGGTGCTGAACGTGCCCTGCTCGTGGCCTGCCGACGCGATCAACGGCGTACAGGTCGCTGGCTGGCTGGCGCCGTCGCCGCGGGCGCCGGGCTTCACGCACCCTCCGGAGCTTGCCGATGAGCTGGCCGCGCGGTCCGGCGGCTACCCGCTGCACTCGGACGTCCAGCGGCTTGTCGCCGCCCATCGGCATGGCGCAGCGTGCCGGCGCATCCTCACCAACCTGCGCCGGAAGGCCGAGGTCGCGGCGGAGCTGCTGGCCCGCGAGCGGTACGACCTGATGACCGTGGTCTTCACCGACACCGACGCCGCGCAGCACTACTACCTGCACCTGAGCGATCCGGCACACCCCCAGCACGACCCGTCTCTGGCCGAGGGCGTGGGCGATGTGGTACTGGCGGCCTACCGGGAGGTAGATCGCGCGCTGGCGCGGCTGATCGATGCCGGAGAGCCGGACGTTGTGTTGGTCGCGTCCGATCACGGGGCGCGGCCGGCTCATCGCGGGGAACTCTACCTGCCCCGGCTCTTTGATGCCCTCGGCTGGCAGGCTCGGAGGCGTGGACTTCTGCGATGGGTAGCGGGCAGACTCGGACGCATCATCCCCGCCGGGCTCAAGCACCGCGTGGCCGCGAGGCGGCGAGACCTGGCCTCGGAGCTGCTGGCCGGGGACATTGCATGGGAGCGAACGCGCGCGTTCTCGCTGCTGGTGGGCGGCCGGGCGGACGCCTGGCTGAACGTTGCCGGCCGCGATGAGCGCGGGCTGCTGCCCGAGGCTGAGGTCCGGCAGATGAGGCAGGAGATCCGCGAGGTACTGCACTCATGTCGCAGTGCTGCCACCGGCGAGCGGCTCATCGAGAGGGTGACTGCCCGCGAGGAGCTCTACGACGGCCCCTGGGTCGCCTTCGCCCCCGACATGCTCGTGCGATGGTGTGAGGGCCTGCGACCTATCCGCGGCCTGCGGCACGGGCAGACCCTCATCGATCGTCCGGAGCAGCCGCCGCTGCAGACCGGCAGCCACGCTCCCGAGGGAGTGTTCATCGCGTCCGGAAGCGGTATCAGGAGCGGGGCCGCGCTCCGCGATGCCTCCATCTGCGACGTCGCCGCCACGCTGCTGCACCTCAGTGGCCTCACGATTCCAGGTTACTTCGACGGGCGGGTCGTTGCGGAGGTCCTCCGGGAGCCGGCGGAAGCGCAGATGGATGGGCGGGCCCGGCTGCCCGAACGCGCGGGCATGGCGAACGCGGTGGAGCCGCGGGTCGCCCAGCGCCTCCGCCAACTGGGGTACTTGTAGCGACGAGCTGCGGGCGACGGGCTACGGGCTACGAGCGGCGGGCGGCGGGCGACGAGCTGCGAGCCAGTGCTCAGCGGCGGAAGTTGGCGCTTTGTGTACGTCACGCTGCCTGCCATCGCGCCATCATGGAGGGCCGCCGCGAGCGTAGCGAGCGGGGCGCGATCAGGAGCGGCAGCGACTGACCGCGCAGGTTCCACCCAGGCCCACTCGTCAGATAGCGCATGCGCCCCCGCCTGCGCGCCGTTTAGCCCTGCGCAAAGCTCTTCACCGGGCGGGGGCAGAACCCTATGAGACCTCTGGTCTCGCCTTCTCGCCACGCTCGCAAGCCTCACCGGGCGCTCCGCGGCCGGCGGCCCCTCCACGGTGTGCGCCGCACACCCGCCAGCC
>JBNGDZ010000679.1:0-2184 GCA_049975765.1 Armatimonadota bacterium | reverse complement strand
GGGAGCGCTACCGCATCCAGGTCTCCGGGACCACGCCCATGTTCGGCCTTAAGGCCGGCGGCGAGCGCATGGACCTGTCGGGGGGCGAGCTTACGCCCGGCCGGTGGCACCGGGTCACCGGCGTCTTCGAGCGCCCGAACGCGTGGCTCTACGTCGACGGCGAGGAGGTCGCCGCCACCACGTGGGACCATCAGATCGGGCCCGGCGGCGACATCATCCTGGGATCGAAGGCGGGATCAACCTACTTCTTCCGCGGCAGGCTCGATGAGGTCCGCATCTACGACCACGCCAGACCGCCAGAGCCGGGCGACCAGCCGTCAGCCGACCCACTGGAGGTGGGCACGGTGACAGATGCACAGATGCAGGTCGAGGAGCTGCCCGACGGGGTGAGGGTGGACACCGGTCCCGCGACGTTCGAGCTCACCAATAAGGGGGCGGTGCGCGCGCTCAGCATCGGGGCGGAGCCGGTCATCGCCGGCAACGAGCGGCCGATGCTGTCGGCGAGCATCTTCGAGTCCGCGGAGTACGACGGCTGGCGCGACTGGGCGCCCGGACGGGTCATCGAGGCCACCTGCCGGCCGGGCAACCACGCCTGGCGGCACGATGATGAGCGGCTTTCGGGCACGCTCGACGGCGCGCTTGACTTCGGCGACGGCGACCGCCTTCGGTATCAGCTTGACCTGGCGGCGAGCGCCGGCAGCCCCTTCCTGACCGCGACCGTCTCGCTGCAGCCCGAGGGGCAGTTCGCCGACCGCTTCATCCGCGACGTGTCTCTGCGGCTGCCGCTGGCGCTGAACATGCGCAAGCGCGTAGTGCAGGCCGGCGACCGCGGCGTGCAGTGGAGCACCCGCCACTTCTACCAGTTCCACGTCAGCCCCACGCAGAGGCTGATGAACGAGCCGGACCACAACATCTGGCGGCGCTTCGCCATCGATCAGAACTCCGGCGGCGACTACCACATCTGGAAGGCCGAGAGCACCACCACTCCCGCACTGACCATGCAGCGCGGCATCGCCGCCCCGGGCTGGATGGCCACCTACGATGAGCGCGCCGGCCTGCTCTTCGCCTACCGCGGCTTCGCCGATCGCGCGCCGAAGTCGTTGCGGGTGATGGCGGAGGACTCCGGCGAGGGACGCGTCTGCCTCTGGCATGAGGGCCTGCCGGCGCTTCACATCTCGTCGCCACAGGCGCGGGCGGTGTTCGGGGCGCCGCATGTAATCGACCTGGCACCCTTCGACGACGAGTTCCGCTTCGCCCAGCCGGATGTGGCGCTGGCCAATCACTGGGGCGTGGACGGACTGGCCAGCGACCCGCCCGCGCGCAATGAGCCGCCGCTGGCCGGCCTCAACCCCCTGGCCGAGGAGACCGCGGAGCAGGAGGCGCCCCTGGTCACCGGCGGGGTGCCGCTGCCCCGCGGCGCGATCACCGATCCGGGCAACGCCCGCCTGCAGCGCGACGGCCGCGACGTCCCGCTCCAGACGCGCGCCCTGGCCTACTGGCCGGACGGCTCGGTAAAGTGGCTGCTGCTGACCTTCCCGCCCGAGGGCGGCGAGGTCGAGGGCGCCTCGGGCGCCGGCGAGGCGCTCAGCTTCCAGGTCACCCGGCGCGACGGCTCCGCAGACGAGTACACGCTGCTCTACGGCGGCGACGCCCGCAGCGGGACGCCGATCGACCCGCTCTCGGCGGCTCGCGACGGCGATCTAGTGCGCATCGACACCGGCCCGCTGCAGCTCGAGGTGGCCGCCGAGGAGGGCTGGCTGCGCAGCGTGATGCTCGACGGGGCCGAGGTCCTCGCGGAGCCGGGCGGCGGCTTCGTGGACTTCCTCCGCCCCGCGGAGGGCTATGACTCCATGAGCACGCACCCCGAGGGCAGGGACGATCCGGGCCGCTTCGTGCCCGAGAGCATCGAGCTGGAGGAGGCCGGGCCGCTGCGCGCCGTCGTCAAGCTCACCGGCATGACCTCCGCCGAGGAGTCACCGCGCATGGTCATCCGCCTGGAGGCCTTCGCGGGCCGCCGCTGCGTGCGCGTCTTCCAGAGCGCGGAGTTCCTGCACGCCGATCCGCGGGAGGCATTCGTGCGGCGGATGGGCTTCGAGCTTCCCCTCGGGGCGGCCGGAGGTCGCGTGACGGCCGGAGCGCAGGATGGCCCCCGCCTTCCCGCGGCCAAGACTCCCAATCCATCGC
>JBNGDZ010000678.1:0-2190 GCA_049975765.1 Armatimonadota bacterium | reverse complement strand
GACGCTGCAGCCCTACCTCTACTTCCTGATGCGTCTGCTGCTGGTCTTCTGGATTGCCTTTGAGCTGCCTCTGGTACTGAGTTTCCTGTCCGCCGTCGGCATCGTTACCCGCGACATGCTGGTGGGCTGGTGGCGCCACGCGGTGCTGCTGATCTTCATCTTCGCGGCGATCGCCACACCCACCACCGACCCGGCCACCATGACCTTCATGGCAGGCCCGATGGTCCTGCTCTACGTTCTCAGCATAGTCCTGGCCGGGCTGTTAGAGAAGCGCGGCAGCCCCTCCGATGCGAGCGAGCCGGCCGGGTAACCACGCGGGCCGAAGTGGAGTCGGTCCCCGGCCCCGCTCGCGACCTCCTACCGCTCGGCGGGCCGACAGCGGCCCCCGCTTGCGGCCGCAATCGGCATTCAGGCATAATGGGAATACGCGCCCGGCAACGAATGCCGGGCGTTGCGTGCCCGGGCAGCGGAGCTTTCGGAAGGGCGTGACGCAACGAGGTGGCCAACCAGTCGGTGGTCGTCATCGGGGCCGGCCCAGCGGGGCTGGCGGCCGGAAGAGAGCTGGCACTCGCGGGCGTGGACGTGACCGTCCTCGAGCGCGAGGACGTCGTCGGGGGCCTCTCCCGAACGGTCGAGCACGAGGGCTATCGCTTCGACATCGGCGGCCACCGGTTCTTCACCAAGCTCGAGGAGGTCGAGCGCGTCTGGGACGAGATCATGGGCGAGGACTTTCTCGCCCGGCAGCGGCTGTCGCGCATCTTCTACCGGGGGCGGCTGATGGACTACCCCCTCTCCGTGGGCAGCACGCTGCGCACGCTGGGCCTCACGGACTCGCTGCTGGCGCTGAGCAGCTACCTGTGGGCCAGGCTCCGGCCGGTTCCCGAGGAGAGCTTCGAGGGCTGGGTGGTCAATCGCTTCGGGCGGCGGCTGTACGAGCACTTCTTCAAGACCTACACCGAGAAGGTGTGGGGGATGCCCTGCACCGAGATCAGCGCCGACTGGGCCGCCCAGCGCATCAAGTCGCTGTCGCTGTGGGGCGCGGTCCGCGACGCCCTCCTCCGGCGTGGCGGGAAGGAGGCTACGACGCTCATCCGACAGTTCAAGTACCCACGCCTCGGCCCCGGCCAGCTCTACGGGCGCTATCGCGACCAGATCCTGAACGCGGGCGGTGAGGTCGCTACGGGGCGGCGCGCCGCGCGAGTGCTGGTGCGGCACGGGAGCGCGGCGGCCGTGGTGACCGAGAGCGAGGAGGGGGAGGTCGAGCACGAGGCCGACGCGTTCATCTCCAGCATGCCGCTGGGCGAGCTGATCGCGGCGATGCAGCCGCAGGCACCCGAGGGCGTGCGGGAGGCCGCCGCCCGGTTGCGCCACCGCGCCTTCATCACCGCCGCGCTCATCCTCGATCAGCCCGACCCATTCCCCGACCAGTGGATCTACATCCACGAGCCGGATGTGCGGGTGGGCCGGGTGCAGAACTATCGCAACTGGAGCCCGGACATGGTGCCGGACGAGGGGAGATGCTGCGTCGGCGCGGAGTACTTCACCTGGACGCACGAGCCGCTGTGGAGTGAGACGGACGAGGCCATCATCGACCTGGCGAGGGCGGAGCTGGATCGCCTGAGGCTGGCAAATGCGGCCGCGGTCGTGGACGGGCGCGTGATGCGGATGGAGCACGCCTACCCCGTCTACGATCCAGGCTATCGGGCCCGCGTTGCCACGGTCCGGTCCTGGCTCGACGAGATTGAGAACCTGCAGACCATCGGGCGCGGCGGTCAGCATCGCTACAACAACATGGACCACGCTGTGATGACGGGGATGCTGGCGGCCCGGAACGTTCTCGGCGAGGCCAACGACGTGTGGGCCGTCAACGTCGAGGAGGAGCACCTGGAAAGGACGTAGGACCCGCCTGCGGCGGGTGATCATGGACCTGGGGCGACTGATCGAGGAGATCCGGCGAGACCCGGGCTACCGCGGGCAGATCCAGTGGCTGCGCGAGATCTCCGCACGCGAGGCCCGACACGCCCAGGTCCAGGCCGACCTGCACCAGATCGTCCGTGAGATCCTGCGGAACCTGGGCATCGAGCGCCTCTACGTCCACCAGGCGCGGGCCATTGAGGCGGCGCTGCGCGGCGAGCACGTGGTGACCGTCACTGGGACCGCCTCCGGAAAGACCCTCACCTACGTGGTGCC
>JBNGDZ010000677.1:0-2190 GCA_049975765.1 Armatimonadota bacterium | reverse complement strand
GATCTTCACCGAGCCGACCGTGATCAGCAGCGCGTCCACCAGCACGATACGCTTCATCAGCGGCAGCGTGATGTGCCAGAAGGTGCGCCAGGCACCGGCGCCGTCGATGCGCGCGGCCTCATACAGATCCTCCGGGATGGACTGCAGCCCGGCCAGCAGGATCATCATGTGAAAGCCGGTGTAGCGCCAGCAGGAGACGGCGATGATGCACAGGGTGGCAAGCTGCGGGTCCCCCAGCCAGCCGGCGGTCCACTGCTCGGCGCCGAGCCGCTCCAACAGGCCGTTGAGGGCGCCGAAGTTGGGGTCGTAGAAGAGGGTCCAGATGAGGCCGACGGCCACCGCGGGGACGATCAGCGGCGAGAAGAAGAGCGTCCGGAGGACCCGGTGGCGGCGCAGCGCAGAGCCGATCCCCACCGCGAGCAGCATGGCCAGGGGAAGCTGTATCGCCAGCGACAGCGCGATCCACAGCCCGTTGTTCTTCAGCGCGGTCAGCAGAACCGGGTCCTGGAGCAGATCGGCGTAGTTCCCGAGGCCCTTCCAGGTGCGGACGGGGTTCAGCGCGCTCCAGGAGTAGGCGCTGAGGACGACGGTGTGCAGCAGGGGATAGCTGATGTAGAACGCGAACACGGCCAGCGCCGGTAGCACGAGCAGCCACGCTGTGAGCGGTCGGTGACGCATGGTTCGATGCCTGCGCCCGGAGCGGCGCGCTACCCGGCGTTGGGGCCGACGCTGGTGCCGCCTGCGGCCTGCAGCTCCTCCTTCACCTCCGCCTGGCGCTCGCGGATGCTCTCCAGTATCTCCTCCGGGGTGATGGAGCCCTCGATGAGGGCCTGGCAGCCGTCCAGCAGCACCTCCGCCACCTGCCGGGCCATCAGCGTATCGGCCCAGGGCACGATGGTGCTGGCCCGGGAGACCTGCCTGGCGTACTCCTGCAGATGCGCGTCGGCGTTCTCCTCCGTGACGGCGCCATTGACCAGCACCAGCTCCTTACACTGGCGCACGAAGAGGCGGGCGGACTCCACGGAGTTGAGGTGCTGCAGGAAGGTGATGGCCTCGTCAGGGTGCTCGGTCTTCGAGGAGACCACGTAGCCGTCGGCGCCGCCGTGCAGCGCCTGCTGGTCACCGGCGCCGCCGGTCACGCGCGGGAAGTTGAACCACGCCCACCTGTCCCAGAACTCCTCGGGGGCCTCGCCGCCCTCGCGGAAGTTGTTGAGGTTCCAGGTGCCGGTGTAGAACATGGCGGCCTGTCCGGTGTAGAAGAGAGCGCGGGCGTTCTCGCGGGTGGTCCCGTTGGGCGCGCGGTTGAAGAAGCCCTGCTCCACGAACTCGTGGAACATCTGCAGGCCCATCAGGTAGCCGGGGTCGTCATAGCGCCCGGGCCCCAGGGGATCGAAGTCCTGCAGAAGCTGCCGCTCGCCGATGAGGCGCTGCCACAGGCAGGACACGTAGTGGTGTGCCGGCCACTTCACGGAGTTCCCGAGCGCGATAGGGGTGACATCCGTCCGCTTCAGGATCTCACAGACGTCCACCAGGTCCTGCCATGTGCCCGGGACCGGGAGGTCGTGCTGCGCAAACAGCTCCGTGTTGTAGAAAAAGAAGGTGCACTGCCGAAGAAAGGGGATACCGTAGGTCTCGCGCCCGAAGGTGTACCACTTCAGGGCGTCGCCCATAATGCGGCTGCGCCAGGCCCCATTGTTGGCGTTTAGCGCCGCGGTAATGGGGAGCACATTGCCCCCGCGCACGAAGTTGTGCAGCCACTCGCCGCTCCACACGAAGAAGACATCCGGGGGCTCTCCCGATCCCACCGCCACCCGAATGCGGGTCTTGTATGCGTCCGGCTCCACAGGCGTCACGTTGACCGTGATGTCCGGGTGCCTGGCCTCGAAGTCGGCCACGATGTCCGCCAGCGCCGACTTACGGGGCTCGGTGCTCCAGATGGTCCACATCTCCAGGTCAACCGGCTCGCCCTCTCCCATCCCCGGGCCCGTAGCCGGGGCCGGGGTCACCTCCTCGCCACGCGGACAGCCGACAAGCACAAGAATGGTGGCGAAGAGCGCACAGCCGAGCACGATTCCGATGCCGCGACGCATGGCCTCTCGACTCCTTGGGTGGGGCACAAGTGGCGTCCAGAGGCTATTCCACGTGCGCACGCCCGGCTCCTTTGCCGGGCGACGGGAGACACCCATAGGC
>JBNGDZ010000676.1:0-2215 GCA_049975765.1 Armatimonadota bacterium | reverse complement strand
GCGTACCACTGTCCCGTTCGCTGTCTGCGTCATCGTCGTCGTCGCGCTGGTCGGCACCTGCGCCCGGGCCCAGCTCTCTCCTGAGCTGCGGGCGCTTGCAGACGAGCTCGATGCCCTCGCGGCCGAGAATCAGCTCATCGAGGACCTTAACACGCTGCAACTTACCGCGGAGCAGATCCAGAGCCTCATTCCCGCCACTGAGAAGGTGCACAGCGCCGCCCTCGCTCTGGAGCAGCAGCGGCTCAACATCCTCCGCCGGCTGAAGCCGCTGCTGCAGCGCAAGCGTGAGCTGCTGATCCGCGACGAGCATCCGCCGGAGGACCTCCGTGCCCGAATCGACGGCCTCGAGACCGAGCTGGCCGAGCTTGACCGGCGCGTCGACCAGAGCCTGACCGCCCACGCGAGCCTCTTCCGCGAGGTTCTCTCGGACGCCCAGGTCTCCATCGTTACCGGCGAGGAGGAGGCGCGTCGGCAGGTCGTGGAGCTCATCGAGTGGGTCCGAGAGATGGATGACGAGACCTTCGAGAGCCAGGTTCCGGCCTATGTGTCCAACCAGCTCGCCGACCCGGCGGGAGAACTCACCGAGGACGAGATCCTGGAGCTGCTGTCGCTGGCGCGTTCGATGGAGGCCGATCAGTACCGCCGGGAGGGCGAGGCGCTGCGGGGCAAGCTCATCGAGCCGTTCCGGCCTTCTCACGAGGAGGCCGACCGCATGCTCGTCAACCTGTTCCTCCACGAGGCCATGCCGCAGGTCCTGAAGGACAAGCTGGCGGTCGGCGTCACCGAGTAGTCGTCGGCACGTCGCCGCCGGGGAGGTGGCCGTTCGCGCACGGCCCGTCCCGCAGGGGCCGGCGCGGTCGCCGCGGGTATCGGTGGCCCCAAGGACATACGCCCGGTCCCGTCGAAGACCCCACCCGTCGCGAGAGGCCGGGCTGCCCGGCTCACGATAGCTGGCACCGCACCATCGGAGGTGGACGTACCGTGGACACGCTCAAGGCCGCCGTTGTCGGAGTCTCCGGCATCGGGCGGTATCACCGGACGATCATGCACGAGCTCGACGACGTGGAGCTTATCGCGGCGGTAGAGAAGTACCCGGAGCGCGAGAAGGTCGCCAAGCACGTTGAGGAGACGCGGCAGTGGGGTATCCCGGTGTACGAGGACATCGCGGAGATGCTCGACGACGTGGGCGATGACCTCGACTACGTGACCCTGGCCGTCCCCCATCACTGGCACGCGCCCTACACAATCGAGTGCCTCAACCGCGGCATACACGTCCTGTGCGAGAAGCCGCTCACGGTGCTGGCTCAGGACGGCTGGGACGTGGTTCGCCTCGCAGAGGAGACCGGGCTCTACGTCCAGGTTGACTTCCAGTACACCTCGTTCCCCCACTCGCACCGCCTCAAGGAGCTCATCGCCGACGGAGAGCTGGGAGAGCTTCAGGAAGTCATCGGGGTGATGCAGTGGAAGCGCACCGACGCCTACTACGACCGCGGCCACTGGACCGGCAAGCGCTACGCTGATGGCCTGCCGGTCTTCGACGGCGTGATGATGAACCAGGCGGTGCACCTGATCAACACCGCGCTGCAGATGGGCTCGCGGGTGGAGGACCACGCCAGTCCGCTCGCCGTCCAGGCAGAGCTGTACCAGGCCCACCCCAACATCGAGGTCGAGGACCTGGCCGCCATCCGCGCCGACCTGGGGGAGGCCAAGCTACACTTCTACTGCACCACCAACTGTCACGAGCCGTTCCGCACCGACCTTGACATCTACGGCACGAAGGGTCGCGCGAGCTGGGATACCGGCAGGGCCACCGTTTGGCTCGACGATGCCGACGAGCCCATCGTCTTCGAGCAGCCGACAGATCGCGACGAGATCCACCTCAACCTCATCCGCTGCATCCGTGGCGAGCAGAGCACGCTGCACGCCCCGGCCTCCGAGGCGCTCAAGGCCACGCTGCTGATCGACGGCGCCTACGCCTCAGCGGGGCAGATCAGAAAGGTCCCCTGGAGCGAGATGGCGGGGGTCAACTGGCTGATCGACTACGCCGCCGATCAGCGCAAGCTCTTCAGCGAGCTTCTCGGCTGGCCGTACTCCACCGATGCGGTGCAGATCACGGAGGACTTCCGCTTCGAGGGGCTTGCCGACGACTGATCGGGCGCTGCAAGGTGCAAGCGCCGAGCTGCAGGCAGAGACCACGCCTACCACCGCCCCGAGG
>JBNGDZ010000675.1:0-2216 GCA_049975765.1 Armatimonadota bacterium | reverse complement strand
CACCAGGACCGCGCCGTAGTAGAGGCGCACCCAGCGCAGGCGCGCCTCCACCTTGGCCTCGGTCTCGTACTGGTCCGCCAGTGACTGCAGCACCTCCGGCAGCCCGCCCAGCTCCTCGCCGGCCCGGATCAGCGCCATGACGTGCCCGGGGAACAGCGCCGGATAGCGCGAGAACAGGTCCGCCAGCGCAGCGCCCTCCGCCAGTCGTGGCGCCATCTCATCGGCCGTCCGGGCCAGCCGCCTGTCGTGGACCGTGGCGGACATCTCCCGCATGGCCTCGTGAGCGGTGACGCCGCCGCGGATAAGGCCGGCAAGCTGGGCGAAGAACTGCGCGAGGCTCGCAGGCGCAACGGGAAAGGCCCGGTGCAGGAATCCGGCCGCCCAGCGCTCGACCTCCGGCTCTGCGGCGGTGATGCGGATGGGGCGGAGGTCGCGCTCTCGAAGCTGCTGCGCCGCCGCCGAGCGGTCCGTCGCCTCCAGCATCCCGGTGCGCCGCGTCCCATGCCCGTCCTGGGCCACGAACTCGAACCTGGCCATTCCGCCTCTCCCTGACAGCGTGGTCACGGAGCATTGTACTCGTGGTGTGCGGCGAGTTCAATACGCGGCCGGTGCCTTCGCCGTAGTGGAGGGTCCGGTCCCACCGTCAGGCCCGCCGTTGCTCGCGCCGTGACATGAGGAGGAGTCGGGCAGCTCCGTGGGCAAACCTGCATGTGGCCGTGATGCGCCTTGGAGAGGGGGACGGGCAGTGTCTGAGCTGGGGTCGCGCGGAGAGCGGCATCAGCGTGGCAGCGGGCGGACGGCGGACGGTCCAACGCCGCTGGCGCTGGCCGCGGCGGTGCTGGGCATCCTGGGTCTGGTGATCATCCCGCTGGCGCTGATCGCGCTTCCGCTGGGGATCATCGCGCTGGTGCGCGGGCACGCCGGCCGGGAGATGGCCATCGTCGGCGTGGTGGCCGCCGTGCTGGCGCTGACGGTCGTTCCGCTGCTGGCGTTCGGATTCGCGCCGGTCTTCCTGCGATCGCACGAGAAGGCCCGGCAGAGCGCGTGCCTATCCAACGTCAAGCAGATGGGCCTGGCGCAGCTCATGTACGCCGCGGACTACAACGACACCTTCTGCGATGCCACCAACTGGCCGCTGCAGACGTGGCCATACACGAAGGACCAGAGCATCTTCGTATGTCCCTCCGATCCACGCCCCTCTCCGGCCCCCGGCTGTGGGTGGGACCTGAGCTACACCATGAATGATGCCATGACCGGGGCGCACAGTAAGTCGCTCTCGAATCCGGCTCGGAAGGCCCTGCTGTTCGACGGCGCGCGTCCGTTCGGGCAAGCGGGCGCCGCCGACTTCCGCCACAACGCCGGCCTCAACGTGGGCTACGCCGACGGCCACGCCAGGTGGGTGGACCAGAGCGACTGGAGCTCGCAGTGGGGGCCGTAGCGCTGCGCTCTCGTATTCGGTGACACAGGGAGGGGGCCGGCAGTGTCCGACAGAATGGATGAGGCCAGAGAATGGCTGCAGGAGCGGAGGAGCGCGGGCTTCTCCGACGAGGAGATCCGGGCCGAGCTGGCGCAGCGGGGGTGGAGCGACGAGCGCATCGATGAGCTGATCGGTCCCGGACCGCCTCCGCGGCGGGAGGCGCCGCGCCGCCAGGAGGGGGGCGGGGAGGAGCGTTCATCTTCGAGGAGCTGGAGGCCGGCGCCGCCGCCATCTGCCTGGCGCCCGATGACGCCCGGTCGCTGATCGAGCGAGGCGCGCGCGAGGCCGTCGAGCGCGCCGGCGAGCTGGAGCCATTCGTCATCGAGCCGCCTGTCGTCATGCGGGTGCAGTACCTGCGCACCGAGCAGGCCCGGCGCTGGCGCAGCCGCGAGGACGTCGAGATGCTCGACGGCCGCACCGTGGAGTTCGAGTGCGCCTCCGCCCTGGAGGCGATGAACATCTACGCCGGCTACGCGTAGCGGACCGGCCGACGGCTACGGCCTGTCTCAACAGGGTGTTGAGGCTCCAGCGTCGTCCGCTGAAGCCGAAGCCGGCCCGCCGGTCGGGGGCCGACTTCGTGCGCTCCTGTAGGGCGCCCTCAGGCGGCCCCTCCGCGGGCAGGGACGCCGCGAATACAGGGAAAGCACACCGATCCAGACCGTACCCGCCGCTCATCCCCTGCCCCTGTCGTCATCATGCTCATCCCGCCCATCCTGTTCCGAAGCCGTTCGCCCCTGGC
>JBNGDZ010000674.1:0-2217 GCA_049975765.1 Armatimonadota bacterium | reverse complement strand
CCGATAAGCGGCGCGCGCTGTGAGGTCCTGCGCATCGCGCACGTGGTGCTGGGCCGGATGGACAAGCGGGAGGCGGTCGCGGAGCTTCTGGCCCACACGGGCGTGGCGGCCGAGAGTGCAGTTTACATTGGCGATGACATCTCTGACCTGCCCGCGATGCACATGGTGGGCCTGGGCGTGGCCGTGGCCGACGCGGTGGAGGTGGTGCGGGCCGAGGCCGACTGGGTCACCGAGCGCCCCGGCGGTCACGGCGCGGTCCGTGAGGTCTGTGACGCCATCATAGAGCAGCTCGCCCCCGGGGGCCAGGCGTCCGGCGAGCTGCCGGAGTGCTGACATGGAGCTGTCGATCTGCATCGTCTCCTACAACTGCCGCTCGCTGCTGAGCCGCTGCCTGCGGAGCATCCGAGAGCACGCCGGGGGGCTCTCGGTCGAGGTCATCGTGACAGACAACGCCTCCACCGACGGCACGCCCGAGATGGTGCGCGAGCGCTTCCCCGAGGCCATCCTTCTCGCCAACGATGAGAACCGCGGCTTCGCCGGCGGCACGAACCAGGCCATGTGCCGGGCCTCCTCGGACGTGCTGCTGATGCTCAACCCCGATACGCAGGTCCACTCCGGCACGCTGCCATATCTCACGCGCTTTCTGCATGAGCGATCCGAAGCTGGGGCGGCGGGACCCGCCGTATACGGCCCTGAAGGCGGGCTGCAGCACACCTGCCATCAGTTCCCGACCCTGTGGCTGTCGGTTGTGGCGCAACTGGGCCTGCACCGCCTCCTGCCGGGCACTCGCGCCTTCGGCGCCTACGACATGACCTGGTGGGATCACAAGCAGCCGCGCCGGGTCGACTGGCTGTCGGGGGCCTGTATCGCCACCCGGCGCGACGTCTGGGAGCAGGTGGGGCCGCTCGACGAGGGCTACTTCATGTACTCCGAGGACGTCGATTGGTGCTACCGGCTATCCAGAGCCGGCTACGAGCGGTGGTACCTGCCCGATGTGCGCATCACCCACCACGAGGCGGGGAGCTGGGGCGGGGCGCCGCGGGAGCGCATCCTCGCCGCCCATCGCGCCAACTTCCGCTTCTTCGGCAAGCACTACGGCCGGGCCTCTGAAATCCTGGAGCGGTTGATCGTCGCTTGGGGCGCGTCGGCGCGCGGCAACTTCTGGACGATCCTCCGGCCGGTGCTGGGCGAGCGCGAGGGAGTCATGACCGACCCCCACACGCATTTCGGGGTGGTGCAGCTGGCGACGGACTTCGACCAGACCTATCGGGCGAAAGGTGGTACCTAGGCGCGTGCGCGTCGCGCAGCTCACCTACAGCTATCTGCCCATCACGGGCGGGGCCGACGCCTACGCCGAGCAGCTCCGCCTGCTGCTGGAGCGGGCGGGCCATGACACGGTCGTGTACCAGCGCTGGACTGACGCCGATGACGAGCGCATCGTCCGTCTCCCGCGCGTGCCCTGGCCGCTGCGCGCCAGGGAGTTCTGGGTGCTGCCCTACCTGTTGATGCTCCGGCGGCGGGAGTTGCGCGGCTACGACGTCCTCGTCGGCCACTATCCGCAGTACTGCCGTCCGGCGCGCTTCCATCCCCGCGTGATCGGCCTCTCTCACGGCGTCACCTGGGACGATGCGCCCGGCACGGCCCGCGCAAGGCACAAGCGGCGCTGGGCGCGCTGGGCCTACGAGCACTGCGCCCGCTACGTCGCCAACGACACGTTCTTTCTGCGGGAGATGGGCCTGGACATCCCCGCCGGCAGCGAGGGCTTCCGGGAGATAGCGCCCGGACGATGGTACATCCCCAACTGCGTGGATGAGCGCGTTTTCTCGCCCGATGTGGAGGCCGACGCGCGTGCGCAGGGGGCCTTCCTGGTGCCGCGCAACGTCTATCACAACCGCGGCGTGGACCTGGCGGTAGCGGCCTTTGCCCGGATCGCGGCGGAGCTGGGGGATGCGCAGATGGTAATCGCCGGCGCCCCGTCGCAGCCGGGGGCGGTGGACGCCGTCGAGCGCGAGATCCAGCGTGGCGGGCTGCAGGAACGCGTGCAGATGCTGGGGCCGGTCGCCTGGGAGCGGATGCCGGGCCTCTACGCCGCCGCCCGCGTCACGGTCATTCCGTCCCGCTGCGGCGAGGGCACGTCGTTGGCGGCACTTGAGAGCATGGCCTGCGGGACGCCGGTGGTGGCGACTGACGCCGGAGGGCTGCCGGACGTTCCCGCGC
>JBNGDZ010000673.1:0-2220 GCA_049975765.1 Armatimonadota bacterium | reverse complement strand
GGATACGGTCGTCCCGGGGCAGACCGAGGTGACTGTCCGCGGCCCGGCGAGCCGGGTGCGGGAGGTGGCTCGGGGGGTGGTGGTGGTGGACACCTCCGGGCTGACAGAGTCCATCCCCTTCCCCGCGGAGGTCGAGCCCCGCAACAACCGCAACCTCCCGGTGGGTGGAGTGGAGGTGGAGCCGTCGCGCGTCACCGTTGACGTCAAGGTCCGCCCGGTCCATGTCAAGCACCTGCCGGTACGACCCCGACTGGGCACCCCGCCATCGGGCTATCGCGTCGTGGCTGTGGTGACCGAGCCCTCAGTCGTAACCGTCACCAGTGACCAGCAGATCGGCGATATCGAGGCGATCTCCACGCTACCGGTGGACATCTCCGGCCTTCGTGGGACGAAGAGCTACTCCGTGTCGCTCAACGTCCCGTCGGGACTGTCGGTCACGGGGCCGGCGGCGGTGGCGGTGACGGTAACGACCGCACGCCCGGGCGGTGAGACTCCAGCGCCCGGTCCACAGGGGTCGGGATCGAGTGGGGGAGGCAGCGGGGAGGACAATGCGCCCCAGTCCGGGAATCAACAAGGGCCTGAGGGGGGCGATCAGGCTGGTACCCGGGGCGGCGGCAATGGCGGCGGGGACGGAGAGGAACGGCAGGACGACAGCACTGTGACGCCGGGGTCAGAGGGCTCCGGCAGATAAACCTCGTCGGATTCCCCGAAAGGAAGAGTAGTGATGTGCGGCATCGTCGGGTATATCGGGAAGCGTCAGGCCACTGAAGTGTGCCTGGCGGGACTGAAGAGACTGGAGTACCGCGGCTACGACTCCGCGGGGATCGCGGTCGTCGAGGACGGCGAGCTTGAGGTCGTCAAGGTGGTGGGGAAGCTTGCGGCCCTCAGCGAGGCCCTGGAGGAGACGCCGCTTGACGGCACGGCGGGAATCGGACACACGCGCTGGGCCACCCATGGCAAGCCATCGAAGACCAACTCCCACCCGCACACCTCCATGGACGGCCGGATCGCCCTGGTGCACAACGGCATCATCGAGAACTACGCCGAGCTGCGCGACCGGCTGCGGGAGGAGGGCTATGAGTTCGCCTCCGAGACTGACACCGAGGTCATCGTGCACCTGGTTGACAAGTACTATGAGGGCGACCTCGCGGAGGCCTTCCGCCGCGCTGCGAAGGACCTGGAGGGGGCCTTCGCCGTCGGCATCATCTCGGCCGACAGGCCTGACGAGATGGTCGCCGCCCGCCGCTTCTCACCGCTTGTTGTGGGCATCGGCGAGGACGAGAACTTCATCGCCTCAGACATGGGTGCCGTTCGAGAGTGGACAGATCAGGTCTACGTCATCGACGATGACGAGATGGCCGTCATCACCCGCGACGAGATCGAGCTGACCGACCTCGAGGGCAATCCCATCGAGCGCGAGGCCTACACCATCCCCTGGCCCGCCGACGCGGCCCAGAAGGGCGCCCACAAGCACTTCATGCACAAAGAGATCCATGAGCAGCCTCGCGCCATGCGGGAGTGCCTCCTGGGGCGGCTGACCGACCCCGAGAGGGCCATCAGCCTCGAGGGCCTGAACATGACCGAGCAGGAGATCCAGAGCCTGCGGAAGGTGGTCTTCACCGCCTGCGGCACCGCCTATCACGCCGGCCTGGTCGGCCGCTTCCTGATGGAGAAGCTCGCCCGCATCCCATCCGAGGCCGACCTGGCCGCCGAGCTGCGCGCCCGCGACCCGGTGGTGCTCGACGGCACGCTGGCCATCATCGTCAGCCAGTCTGGCGAGACCGCCGATACTCTGGTCGCCCTGCGCGAGCTCAAGGAGAAGGGCGCCAAGGTCGTCTCCGTGGTCAACGTCGTGGACAGCTCCATCGCGCGGGAGTCCGACGGCGTGGTCTACATTCAGGCCGGCCCCGAGATCGGCGTGGCCTCAACCAAGGCCTACACTCTGCAGATACTGACCATAGCGCTCATCGCGGCCCACTTCGCCGATGTGCGCGGAGCGGCCAGTGAGCATGAGCTCATCGGGCTGCGGCGGGCCATGCTCGGTCTCCCCGAGCAGGCGCAGGAGCTGCTCGAGCGCGAGGACGACGTCAAGCAGGTAGCCGCCAAGTACTATGAGTCCCCCAACTCGCTCTACCTGGCTCGGGGCGTGAACCTGCCATCGGCCCTGGAGGGGGCGCTGAAGCTCAAGGAGATCTCCTACATTCACGCCGAGGGCTACTC
>JBNGDZ010000672.1:0-2249 GCA_049975765.1 Armatimonadota bacterium | reverse complement strand
CGTGCACTGGCCGGTCGCCTTCGTCGCGCCGGTGCCATCCCGTACCCAACAGCCGGGCCGGGGTGGAGACCGGCTCCTCCAAACGGAACGGCGCGAGGCCGTCGGAGGGTCGTCCTGAGGAGAGCTGTCCAGCCCGACGAAAGTGGCTTGCGTCCGGCAATCACCCGGCGGGCCGACTTCGCGCGCCCGTCGCGGCGCGGTGAGGCAGCCCCTCCGGGCTCCGTATCAAGGCCTCGCCCAGCCCCCGCAACGGCACGAGACGGGCCGACGGACAGGAGTGTCCGTCGCACGGAACGACAGGCCATCTCGATAACACGGCGGGGGCGACGGCGTTGGCAGGCGACGGCAGGGGGCTGTCCGGGGCACGGAGAGGGAGAGCGCTCCGGTTGGGGGCCTCAGTCGCTCAGGGCGCCGCCCAGGAAGTCGATCGACTCCTCGCCATACTCGGTCGAGAGGTCGGCGTAGAGCGACAGAAGGGAATCGACGCCGATGATCCCCGCCCGCAGCTTCGCCATGGCATCGGAGGCCATGGGCACCATGCCCTCCGAGATCGCGGCGTGGCGCATCTCCTGCTCGTCCACGTTCGCAAGGGCCCGGCGCTTGAGCTCGGGCGTCATGCGCATCAGCTCGAAGAGGCCCACGCGCCCGCGAAAGCCGGTGCCCCGGCAGCGCTCGCAGCCCTCGCCCTCCGCCACCACGCTGATGCGATGCTCCTTGAGGCGCCTCTGCAGCGCGGGAGCCTCCTCCAGCACCTCATCGACCTCCCGCGAGACCTTGCAGTCGGGGCAGACCCGCCGCGCCAGCCGCTGGGCCAGCACCGCCCGCAGCGATGAGGAGATCAGGTAGGGCTCCACGCCCATCTCCAGCATGCGCGTGACGGTCGCCGGCGCGTCGTTGGCATGGAGGCTGGTGAGCACCAGGTGGCCGGTGAGTGCGGCGCGGAAGGAGGCCTCGATGGTCTCGGTGTCGCGGGCCTCGCCCACCATGATGATGTCGGGATCCTGTCGGAGGATGGCCCGGACGTGGGCGGCGAAGCCCACGCCGATGTCGGCGCGGGCAGTGGCCTGGTTGATGCCGTCGAGCTGGTACTCAATGGGGTCCTCGACGGTCTCGATGTTCACCGGCCGCTGGCGAAGGTAGTGCAGGGCGGCGTAGAGGGTGGTGGTCTTGCCGGTGCCGGTGCCGCCGACCACGGCCAGCAGCCCGCGCGAGGCCTTCAGCAGCGCCTCCATCTGCTGCTGCAGCGGCGCCGACATGCCGAGCTGGTCGAAGGTGATGTACATACGGCTCTTGTCCAGCAGCCGCATGACGATGTTCTCGCCGTGCAGGGTCGGTCGCAGCGCCGCCCTCACGTCGATGCGCCGGCCGGCGGCCTGCGTGGTGAAGCGCCCGTCCTGAGGCCTGCGGGACTCGGCGATGTCCATCCCGGCCATGATCTTCAGCCGGGAGATGAGAGCGTCCCTGATGGTCTCCGGGAGCTGATTCGGCTGGCCGAGCTGTCCGTCAATGCGGTAGCGCAGGCGGAGGCCGTCGTGCGTGGACTCCACGTGGACATCGCTGGCGTCCATCTTCACGCCCTGGGTAATCAGGCTGCTCGCGAGCTGCACCACGGCGGGGGCGTCGGAGAGGTCGGCAATGCGATCGACCTCCTCGCTCAGGCCCTCGGCCCGGTCCCGCACGGAGGCCTCCAGCTCCACCACGTCGTCGTCGGCCCAGTAGGTGTCCATCGCCCAGGCGATCTCGGGGTCGGCCACCGCCACCGCCTTCACCCGGTACCCGGTCTGCCGGCGGATCTCGTCGATGGCGGTGACGTTGTCGGGGTCGCTCATGGCGACCTCCAGGGTGTCATCGTGCACCGCGATAGGGAAGGCGCGCAGCCGCCGGCCGAGATCGGACGGGATGATGTTGGTCACGCCCGGGTCGATCTGCATATCTCGCAGTGATGAGATGGTGCTGATCTCCCCGCCGGTGGCCTCCCGTATCTGCTCGTGGGTCAGGTAGCCCCGCTGCACCGCCAGCTCCAGGGCCGAGGCGTCACTGCGCATCCCCTCCTGGTAGACCTCACGGGCCTGCTCGGCCGTGATGGCCTTGTGGCGGTGCAGGATCCTCAGCACGTTCTGCTCGCGTTCCCAGTCAATCATCGCTCTCCCCCTCTGCGCAGGTGCACGGCACGATGTGTTGCGAGCCGGCAGCTTCGCTCGTCAGGCGCCCCCCATGTCTTACTTCCCCGCCTCGCGGGGCGAGTCCTG
>JBNGDZ010000671.1:0-2253 GCA_049975765.1 Armatimonadota bacterium | reverse complement strand
GCTGGAAGCCCGATCTACGCGGAGGGTCGTCGTCGGGCTGGAGGCCCACCTACGCGGAGGAGCCGAGGCGTTGTCGGGCTGGAGGCCCACCTACGCGCACGGAGCCGTCCATGGCGCCGGTGAGGAAAGGCCGCCCAAGCGGAGTTCGGACAGGGGTGAGGGACCCTGCGACGGCGTTGAGGTCTCGTGAAATGTGAGAAAGCTGTGAGCCGCTCAGGCAGGCCCAGAGGAGTATCTTCAACGAATAGGAGAAGCAGCAACGCATCGACGGAGGGGTGTAGATGCTGCTCGACCACCACAATCGGCTGCGTCGCGTGGAGTTCCGGCCGGTCAGCTACGACGTGGATGAGCTCGTTGACCTGTTGGAGTACGCTGAGTGCAACATGATCGTGATGAGCGCCACGATCGGCACCGGCCACGCCCTCTTCCCCTCGGAGATCATGCCGCATCACCCGGAGATGGACCCCGACTACGTGCCCCGGCTTATCGACGCCTGCCATGGGCGCGACATTGCGGTCACAAGCTGGGTGGTCTTCAACATCCAGGACGTACGGGACCCCGAGGATTACGCCCCGGCCAGGAGATGGCCGGAGTACGCCATGCAGTTCCTCCCGGCATTCGACGGGACGGTCTATCCGGAGACCGTCGGCATGTGTCTGCTGGGCTCGCCCTACTGGGAGATCCTCGCGGACTTTCAGTGCGAGGTGCTGGAGCTGGGGGTGGACGGGCTGTGGTTCGACGGCTTCTCGCTGCGCGGGATGCCGGGGCAGTTCCGGCCGGGCTGCATCTGCGAGTGGTGCGGGGAGTGCTTCGGGAACCAGACCG
Source organism: Armatimonadota bacterium (assembly GCA_049975765.1). Lineage (GTDB taxonomy): Bacteria > Armatimonadota > Zipacnadia > Zipacnadales > UBA5352 > JAYENL01. The sequence goes on along the minus strand of JBNGDZ010000671.1, from coordinate 1,428 downwards.
GGCTTGACCTGCCAGAGCGGGAGGACTGGGAGGACGAGCGCTTCATCCAGTGGCTGGAGTGGCGGGCCGGCGCCCTCCTGGACAATCTCCGGCGCATCGTGGAGCGGGTGCGGCAGGTGCGCCCGGATGTGCCCATTACCGTCAACCCCGCCAACCACCCCTGGGACGCCCCGGGCTGGAAGCAGGAGTGGGAGTGGGGCGCGCCGATCCGCAAGCTGGAGGACGTCTACGCCTCCCATCACTCGGGCACATACGACTTCAACGGCCCCAACCTGCTGACCGTGAACGCCAAGCTCGCGAAGGCGCACTCGGAGGCCGGTGCGGACGTCTGGACGCCGTTGTGGACGGGAGCGGAGCTGCGCTACAGCGAGCCGCGACAGCAGATGCTCACCTACCACGGGCTGGGCGCGATGACGGAGGGGGTGTGGCCCTGGTGGGGCATGGCCCACGGCAGTGACCTGTCGCTGGCGGAGGAGCAGCCCCGCTACCGCTGGCGGCCGCTGCGGGAGGCCAACCGGCAGATCAAGCTCCGGGAGCACTACTTCGGCGGCGAGGAGCTGCGCTTCGCCGGCGTGGTGGTCAGCGAGCACACCCGCGACTTCTACGACCGCAGCCGCGACGGCTCCCGCCAGTACCAGTACTACTCCGCCACCCTCTTCGGCACCCACGCCATGCTGGCCGAGCGGCAGATCCTGCACAGCATCCTCTACGAGCAGCACCTTGAGGAGGACGACCTCGCGGAGTACGAGGTCATCATCCTGCCCAACACGGCCCACCTCTCGGCGGCGGCCTGCGAGCGGCTGCGCGAGTTCGTCGAGGCCGGCGGGCTGCTGGTGGCCAGCTTCGAGTCCACGCTCTTCGAGCCGCACGGGCAGCGCCGGGAGGACTTCGCACTGGCCGAAGTCCTGGGCGTGAGCTGGCGCGACACCATCGGCAAGAACGGCAGCGGCGCCCGGCGCGGCCTACAGATGACGGATCCGGAGCTGACGGGAGGCATCGCGAACATCTCCATCGGCGCCGCGCACTGCCTGGTGGACGCACACCAGGAGACACAGGTCCTGGCGACCTCGGCCGGATACGGCGGCCACGAGGAGGGAGTCCCGGGGGTAACGCTGCACGCCTTCGGCGACGGGGAGGCGGTGTACTTCGCGGAGGACGCCGGCACCGGCTACTGGGGACAGCCCTACTTGTGGACCCGCGACCTCTTCACCGGCCTGGTGCTGCGGCGGCGGCCACCGCTGGAAGTCGACGGACCATCCGTTCTGTACATGAACGCATTCGCGGTGGGCGATCACCTCCGCGTGCACCTGCTGAATCTGCCCTTCGCCACCAATCGCATGATGAACCGCAGCGCCATGGCGACCATCGAGGAGGTCCTGCCGGTCTTCGGCGTGGAGGTGGTCGTGCACGACGGCAGCTTCTCGCACG
>JBNGDZ010000670.1:0-2262 GCA_049975765.1 Armatimonadota bacterium | reverse complement strand
GCGCTGGGTCGCGGAAGCCGACATCGTCCAGTGCTTCGACAGCCTCTCGCACGACCGCCTGCTGGAGCGCTGGTCAGCCCAGCACCCAGAGCTGTCGTCTCTCATCCGCAAGTGGCTCACCTCCGGGGTGGTTGACGGCCAGACGTTGTCCGAGACGACACGCGGGGTTCCTCAGGGCGGCGTGATCTCGCCGCTGCTGTGCAATGTCTACCTCCACCAGCTTGATACAAGGCTGTCCGAAAAGGGTCATGAGCTGACCCGCTACGCCGACGACTTCGTCCTCCAGGCGCGCACCGAACGAGAGGCCCGGCGGGCTCTGCGTGATGCCGCCGAGGCACTGACGCGCATCGACCTGCGGCTGTCCGGCCCCAAGAGCCGTGTCTGCAGCTTCGAGGACGGCTTCACGTTCCTGGGCGCAAGATTCGTGGGCGATGAGGTCGAGCGACCGCGAACGGGCAGATACGGTGGCGGAGCCGGAGGTGGCGGCACGAGCGGTGGAAGCCGCAGGGGCGGAGAGAGCCCCGCATCTCACCCGCCCCCACCTGTATGGCTCTCGGGCGACACCTCACCCCCCGACGCGCTGCCCATCTCGTCCGTCGCAACGTATGCATTCTGCCCCCGCGCCTTCTACCTGCGGCAGGTCTGCGGCGAGAGCGTGGACACTCCCCGCATGGAGGCCGGGCGGGTCCAGCACCGCATCCGCCGAATGGCCGGGGGAGCGGGCAACCTCTACTTCGATGTCCCCGTCGCATCGCCAGGTCTCGGCCTGCGTGGGCGGCTCGACGCGGTCTACGCGAAGTGGAACACCTGGGTGCCGATCGAGTTCAAGTTCAGCCGCGCCGAGCGCCTTCACGATAGTCACCGCCTCCAGCTCGCTGCACAGGCGGTCGCCATCGAGGACACAACCGCCCACACTGTCCTGGCGGGCTACGTCGAGTTCCTGCCGCGACAGGCCTTTCGGTGCGTGAGCATCGACGATGAGTTGCGCCGCCGGCTTGCGGCCGCCGTCGAGAACATGTGGGATATCATGAGCTCCCGCGAGCCCCCTGAACCGGTTGATGATGGGCGCTGCCGATGGTGCAGCATGCGCCCGGTCTGTCAGCCTGGCCTGGCAGAGCAGTTCGAAGGCATGATCGCGTAGGAGGCGAGGCATATGGGCATACTCTACGTCACCACACCCGGCTCAGTCGTCAGGATCAGCCACGACACAGTTCGTGTCACCCGGGGGAGCAGGACGCTCGCCGAGCTTCCCTCCCTCTCGGTTGACAGCATCCTCCTCTTCGGCAACTGCCAGATCACCACCCCGATGGTGCACTACTGCGCCGAGCACAACATCGAGCTGTTCTTCCTCAGCGGCTACGGCCGCTTCATCGGCAAGCTCAACACGGGTACCTCCACCAACCTGCCCGTCCGCATGGCCCAGATGCAGGCCGCGCAGAATGACCGGTTCGCATTGCGCCTCGCGCGAGGCGTCGTCCGGGCCAAGCTGCACAACTGCCGCGGCTACGCCCGCAGGCTCCTGCGTGACGGCGTGGTCTCCCGCGAGCACAACCAGGTCGCCGACGAGCTCTCGCGCATGGTGCGCCGGGCCGAGCGCTGTGCTGACCTGGAGTCGTTGCGCGGCATCGAGGGCACCGGCGCCCGAGCCTACTTCTCCCTGCTCCGCGACGCCATCGGGGACCAGATCGGCATGGGTAAGCGCTCCCGCCGACCACCGGAGGATCCCGGTAATGCCCTTCTCTCCCTGGCCTACTCCCTTCTCTTCACCCAGGTCTACGCCGCCGTGGAGTGCGCCGGCCTCGACCCCTACCTCGGCTTCTACCACGCCGACAAGTGGGGGCGGCCGGCGCTGGTGCTCGACCTGATGGAGGAGTTCCGGCCCGTCATCGCCGACAGGCTCGTCGTAGGCCTCGTGCGCAGGCGCATGATCTCGGCCGACGACTTCGTGGAGGCCGACGACCTGGCATGTGGGCTCACGCGGGACGCATTCAGCCTGTTCTGCCGGCAGTTCGCAGGTGCGATGGCGCGGCGCCTTAAGCACCCCGACAGCGGCGAAAGCACCACCTACAGACGTTGTCTCGAGATCCAGGCGCGGCGGCTCGCCAGAGTGCTGCGCGGCGAGGCGCAGACCTACCAGCCGTTTGAGCTCGAGCGATAGGGGTGATGCCGGTGCTCGTGGTCGTGTGCTACGATGTGCCCGACGACGCCCGCCGCACACGAATCTTCAAGCGCATGAAGGGATTCGGCAGGCCGGTGCAGAAG
>JBNGDZ010000669.1:0-2291 GCA_049975765.1 Armatimonadota bacterium | reverse complement strand
GCATGGGCGCGATGTGCGTGTACAGGCGGTCGCCGCCGCCTCCGCCGGAGTGGGGATTGACGACGAACGCCAGCTCCTCAGGACCGTTCCAGGACATTGCGCTCCCATCTTCCGCCCGCGGCTTACCCACGAACATCTTGGCCGCCCGCGGCGTCCCCGCGGGTTCCACATCACCGCAGCACGGTTCGACGTCGGTCGGCCGAACCCTGCGCGGCAGGAGGTGAGCGCCGACGAGGGGCAAAGTATACTACAGTCGCGACCACGCTGCGAGGGAGAGGGATTCGAGATGACTGCGGCTGGGAACGGGACCATTCTGGAGACGAGGACCGAGATCGCGAACACCGTGGAGCGCATCTGCCTGCAGACGCCCCTGCCGGTGGACGTGCACACCCACCTCTACTCGGCGCGCTTCGGCGACCTGCTGCTGTGGGGCCTGGACGAGCTGGTGACCTACCATTACCTCATCGCCGAGGTCTGCCGCACCAACCGCGCGGTCAGCCCGGATCAGTTCTACGCCATGTCCAAGCGGGAGCAGGCCGACCACGTGTGGCAGTCACTCTTCATCGATGAGAGCCCCATCTCCGAGGCCCGCCGAGGGGTGCTCACCTGCCTGCAGGCCTACGGGCTGGATGTTCAGGCCCGGGACATCGACCACTACCGCGAGTTCTTCGCCGCCACCACCGTCGAGGAGCACATCGACCGCGTCTTCGAGCTGGCCAACTGCGAGCGAGTCGTGATGACCAACGATCCCTTCAACGCCACCGAGCGCGCCATCTGGCTGGCGCAGGGCGCCGAGACCGACGAGCGGTTCCTGCCCGCCCTGCGTATCGACCCGATCCTGGTCACATGGCATGAGGCCCAGCCGCACCTGGCCGAGTGGGGCTACGATGTGCACATGGACCTCGGCGGCAACACCCTCGCGGAGGTCCGCAGGTTCCTGATGGACTGGGCTGAGCGGATGGAGCCCGTTTACATGGCCGCGTCGCTGGGCTTCAACTTCACGTATCCCGACCACGAGCACCCCAGCACCGCCATCATCGACGAGGCCATCGTCCCCGCGTGCGTGGAGCTGGGCATCCCGTTCTCGCCCATGATCGGCGTCAAGCGCCAGGTGAACCCCGCGCTGGAGCTGGCCGGCGACGCGGTGGGCAAGTGCGACATCGGCACCGTGGAGCGGCTCTGCCGCAACCACCCGGACTGCAACTTCTTCGTCACGCTGCTGTCTCGGGAGAACCAGCACGAGCTGTGCGTGGCGGCGCGGAAGTTCCCGAACCTGATGCCCTTCGGCTGCTGGTGGTTCCTCAACGATCCCAGCATCATCGACGAGATCACACGCGAGCGCGTGGAGCTGCTGGGCCTGAGCTTCGTGGCCCAGCACTCCGACTGCCGGGTCCTCGACCAGCTCGTCTACAAGTGGCGTCACTCCCGCCGGTCGATCGCCACGGTGCTGACGGACAAGTACATCGACATCTTCCGCGCCGGCTGGCGGCCGACGGCGGAGCAGATCGAGGACGACGTCCGCGGCCTGCTGGGGCAGAGCTTTTTGGACTGGGCGGGCCTGTAGACGAATGCGGCGCGCCGAACACACGTGGACTATGGAGGGCGCCCGGAGCGAGGGTGGCACTGCCATTGTATGGCGTCCTGGCTGGACGCCTCTCGCACGCCCCTCCGGTGGCAGACCCCGCGCGGGCGCCCTCCGCACCCGATTCGTGCCGCGCCCTGCGCGACCCGCGCAGGACAGGGCCTGCCGTGCGCACATTGCGCCGCAGTCGCCGGGGGACGGAACCTGGACGCGAGGTCGCCGGGAGGGCGTGGCTGCCCGACGGACGAAAACTCCGGTCAGAAGCCGCTCGATGGCGGAGTATACCCGGGACGAACGAGGATGTGCCCTGTCGATGCTGCAGCCAGTCAGGCGCCTGGTGCGCACTGTCTCTCACCCGCACTTCAGTCCTTACAGGTGCTATGTGGACCGGGAGTGCCGGACGGTTGTGGTCCTCAATCCCAAGGTCGGCACCACCACCTTCCGTCACGTGATATGCCACGGGCTACGCGAGGTGCGCGGCTACGCAGACCCGTCGCAGGGGCGCTATCGACCGTTCCATCGGGCCCGTGACTTCGCGTTCGCGCCGGTCCGCGACTACTTCCACGCGCTGGGCCATCCGGAGGAGTACAGCTACTACTGCTTCGTGCGCAACCCGTACGCGCGTCTGAGATCCGCGTGGCTCGACAAGATGGCGTTCGGCCACGAAGAGGGATATCCGCCCAGCGTCCGGCGGCGTCACCTGCACAAC
>JBNGDZ010000668.1:0-2292 GCA_049975765.1 Armatimonadota bacterium | reverse complement strand
CGACACCGAGGGCACCCGGCCTGGCTCCGGGGTGTGGGAGGAGCTGCTTGGCGAGCGGCCGGCCATCATCTGCATCGATGAGATCGCCAACTTCCAGCGCGCCTTCGGCCGCAAGCACGCCAGCGCTGAGCAGACTGCCGCGTTCCTGCACACTCTCTTCGGAGTCGCAGCCTCATTACCGCAGGTATGTGTCGTTTGGACGCTCGCAACCGCTGGCGATGCCTTTGCCCATGACAGCGAGCGGCTGGTGGCGGAGCTTGGGGAGCTGGGAAGCGTCGGCGCACGCGAGGAGATCGTACTGACCCCGACCGGGGACACCGAGTATGCTCCGGTCATCAATCATCGCTTGTTCGACGAAATCGACGCAGACGCGGCGCAGGACGTTGCCGACGAGTTCGTGCGGTTCTACGACCAGCAGGCGTCGCGTGGCGTGGCGCTGCCATCCGAGGCGACCAGCGCATCGTTCAGGGCCGAGATGCAGCAGTCGTATCCCTTCCACCCGGCCACCATCGAAGTGCTCAGCCTCAAGACCGCGGCCATTCACAACTTCCAGCGCACGCGGGGAATGCTGCGCCTGCTGGCGCACGTCATCCACAATGTGTGGAGGGAGAGGCCCGACGACGCGTACTTCATCCAGCCATATCACATTGACGCCAGCATCGAGGAGATCCGCGACGAGATCACCAGTCGGTTGGATCGGCGCGAGTACAACACCGTGGTCCAGGCTGATATCCAGCGGGGCGACGGGCAGGCCCACGCGCAGCAGCTTGACGAGGAGTGGCTTGAGCGCGTCAAGAGGCCTCTGGCGAAGCGAGTCGCGAACGCCATTCTGCTGCACAGCATCACCATCGGGCAGGCGCGGGGCGCGACCGAGGCCGACATCAACCTCGCCTGCGGCGTTCCCGGGCTCGACTTCGACTACATCGACCAGGCCCTCAGCGGCCTTTACGATACCTGCTGGTACATCGATCCCGACCGCACGCGCTATCGCTTCCAGACCGAGCCGCAGATAAACAGAATCATCCATGAAGAGACCCAGAACGTCGCGACCTCGGCCGCCAAGGATGAGCTGCGTGAGCGCATTCGCAGCATCTTCGCCGGCAGCGTGTTCGAGCCGGTCTTCTTTGCCGAGGAACCCGGCGACGTCGATGACGACGCGCAGAAGCCCAAACTCGTGGTGATCGACTTCGACTCTGAGACCACGACCGGCTCTGACGAGGAGCTGCCCACACTGGTTGATCGCATCTACTCCCGCGCCGGTACTCAGGGCCGCTTCCGCACCTACCAGAACAACCTGCTCTTTCTCGTAGCGGACCAGGCCCAGCGCGAGCCCATGATCGACGTGGCCCGGCGCTATGTCGCCCTCGATCGTTTGACCGGCCCGACCCGCATCGCCGAGTATGACGAGCCGCAGCAGGACGTGCTCAAGGAGCGCATGGGCGACGCTGAGCTCGACCTTCGGGTCGCGGTCACGCGGGCTTACCGGCACCTGTTCTATCCCGAGCGCGGCGATAACGGCCTCAAGCACCACATGATGGACGTGCAGGAGTCCTCGCAGGCCGACCGCGACGAGGAGAAGGTGCTGGTCGATCTGCTGCATCAGCTCAGGAAGGTGCTCATCGCTGACGATCAGCCGCTTGGCCCCACCTACGCAAAAGACCGCGTCTGGCGGGGCGAGGAGCAGGAGCTGTCAACAGCCGAGTACGCGCGCCGCTTCGCAATCAACCGTCAACTGCCCATCGTGCTCACCGCCGACCAGCACAAGCGCACCATCAAGGCCGGCGCAGAGGAGGGCACGTGGGTCTACTACGATGGGAAGGCCGAGAGGGCGTACTACGAAGACGCGCCACCGACCGTCAGTATCGATGAGGACCACCTGCTCTACACCCCCGAACGCGCTGAGGAGCTCGGACTGCTTGAGGAGGAGCCGAGCCCTGCCGGCGGGCCGGATGACACCGGGGTGACCACTGGACCGCCGGGTGGCGGCTGGACAGCGCCCACCGGCGGCACGGGTCTTCTGATCGTTGACCTCTCGTGCGAAGGCACGCCCAAGAAGGCGTTCACCGACCTGCGCGACCAGTGCGAGGCCGCCGAGGTCGGGGGCCTCGGGGCGCTGAAGATCACCGTCGATGCCGTGCAGGAGATGCGCGTGCTTGCGCTGGCGCTGCCACAGCTTGTTGAGCTGCAGATGACCATCTCGGTCGATCAGGCGCGGTTCCTGGCCGAGTTCGAGGGCGGCGATCTGGAGATGGAGTGCAGAGGCCCATGGGACGAGTTCGGCGAGGTTCGCGA
>JBNGDZ010000667.1:0-2300 GCA_049975765.1 Armatimonadota bacterium | reverse complement strand
GCTTCACTCTGATCGAGCTGCTGGTGGTGATTGCGATCATCGCCATCCTGGCAGCAATCCTGTTCCCGGTCTTCGCCAGAGCGCGTGAGAAGGCACGACAGGCCAGTTGTCTGAGCAATGTCAAGCAGATTGCCCTCGGGATGTTGATGTACGTTCAGGACTACGATGAGAAGTTTCCCTACTACGCGCAGGGCAGCTACACGGTTGCTCCGTGGGTCTTCTGGCCGCACCAGATCCAGCCCTACATCAACAACTGGCAGATCATGGCCTGCCCATCCAACCGATATGGCAGGGGGAGCATGACCTATCACGGAACGCATTATCCTGTGCGCCCGACCTACGGCTTCACTAATGAGCTGTGGCGCACCAGCTCGGGCTTCATGGCAGCGCTGATCAACGGGCCGGCACAGAAGTTCATGTGCTTCGACAGCAATCACCCGGCGCTGGGGGATCTCCGGGCCATCCTGACCTCCTCCCGGTGTGCTCAGTGGGCCTGCAACGCGATGGTGCGCGATACCCACGAGTGGCTCGTGCCCCACAATGAGGGCGTGAATATCGGCTACTGCGATGGTCACGCCAAATGGCAGTCAGGCAACGCCGTGTACGCCGCATACCAGGATGGCGCCATGAATCCAGACGGGTAGCGGCCTGACTGACGGGATGTAAAGAGCGGGCGGTGCCTTCCTGGCGCCGCCCGCCATCATGTCCGATCACGTCGCGGGGAGCGCGTCATCTATGTCAGCGCGCTCGGGCACCCAGAGGCCCAGGATGCCCGCGACGGCCGGCAGCCAGGCGATCACCATCAGCGTGGGGATGAGCCCCACCGTGTCCGCCGCGGCTCCCGCAAGCGGCATCATCAGCCCACCCACGCCCCACGCCGCGCCCATGGTCAACGACGAGGCGACCCCCTGGGCGCCGGGCATCAGCTCCTGGCCCTGCACGATGTTCACCGACACCGCCGCCTGCGCCAGCAGGTTCGCCAGCGGCAGCAGAGCATAGCCTGCCGGCAGTCCCATGCGCAGGAACAGCCACAGCAGCGGCGCGGAGGCCAGCAGTGAAACCACGGTCACGTTACGCCGGCCCAGGTGGTCGCTGGCCCAGCCGCCGGCGAAGTTCCCGACCCCGCCGGCGATGATCATCCCCGACAGCAGGTAGGCCCCCGCTCGCACCGAGCCGCCCCACTGCTTGACCAGCAGCGCCACGAAGTTGATGAACACGATGATGACCATCGCCCGCAGCGACACCAGCGCAAACAGCACGGAGACCCTACGCAGATGCGGCAGCACGTGCCTGCGCAGGCGCATGGGCTCCAGAGAGGTCGCCGAGTAGCGCCCCCCGGGGTGCATGGCCCACACGATGGCCCCAGTGACGCCGCCCAGGACCGTCGCGCCGAACAGCCCCGGCCACGAGAAGCGCTCATACAGGAGCACCCCCAGCAGCGCCCCGCCGCCGTAGCCCAGCGCCCCGCCGGCCGAGAACAGCGCCATGCCGAGGCCTTTGCGCCGGCGGCTGACCTGCCCGGCGAGCGTGGCCCCCTGCGGGTGGAAGAGCGCGGTGCCGATGCCGGCGATGATGTAGAGGAGGCCGAACAGCAGGATGTGCTCCGGCAGGCTGCACAGCCCCACGAACAGCCCCACCAGCGCCGGCCCCACGGCCACCATGTGCGGCACGCGGAAGCGGTCGCCGAGATAGCCGAACAGCGGCTGGCCGAAGTTGGTGGTGATCGACACCAGCCCGGTCAGCACGCCGATGTCGGTGGCCGACAGGTCCAGGCGGACCTGCAGCTCGCTCCACAACGGGGGGATGAAGTTGATGCAGCCGTCGGCCACGGCGTGGCCCAGCACCAGCGCCGCCAGGGCGGCGATCCGAGGGTTGACGCGTCCTGTTGCAGGCGTCTCAGACATGACGCAGTGGCGGCCTCATCCAGCGGCGGCTGGTGCGGAGGTGGTCCCTTCCCCGCCGGATGCCCAAGTCCTCCGCCGCTCCGCCGGACGAGGGCCCGCAGACCGCTGCCGTCGCCTGCGCCGCACATAGTGCCCACCGAACGGCGGGCCGGACGGTGGTCCGGCCCCTCCACGCGAGCTTGCGCTCGCGTAAAGGCTGGAGACTGCCATGCAGTCTCACGGAGGCCGGCCCCTCCGCGATCAATGGCCCCCGCACAACTTGAGGCCGCCCCTCCAGACGCAACCGCCGACGGCCTCAACGGCGGGCCGGACGGTGGTCCGGCCCCTCCACGCGAGCTTGCGCTCGCGTAACGGCAGCCGTTGCCGTGCGGAGCGGCGGGGCTTCAGACCCGCCGG
>JBNGDZ010000666.1:0-2307 GCA_049975765.1 Armatimonadota bacterium | reverse complement strand
TGCGACAGCAGTGCGAGACAGCGCGGCGCCTTCTGGCCGAGGGGAGGATCCTCGGTGTGGCCTTTCTCGTCGGGCCGGGGAGGAGCTACCGGGAGGATGAGCCGGCAATAGCCTGGTGGCGCCGCTGGCTGGACGAGGTCGGCGACCAGCCGGTCTCGCCCTGAGCTCTCGCTCGCGTCCCGGTCGGACGGTGGGCTGCAGGGTCCGGCTCAATTGAAGCTGCAAAGGAGGCCAAGCAATGCGCATGAGGCGGTGGCCGCTGTTGGTGAGTACTCTCGCCGCCCTGCTGGTGACGGCGACTGTGTGCTGCGCCCAGGACGATGAGGGCGGCGAGGTCGCTCAGGATGACGCAGAGCGTCTGGATCGTGAGCGGATCGAGCATCTCCGCGAGATGGCGAGGCAACAGGCCGTGGGGGCGCAGCGCTACGTCATCCAGCTTCCGGGCGAGGGTCAGATGCCCCGCATCGCCGGCCCGCCGGCGCCAGAGATGGTGCCGACGCAGCTTCACGTCGTGGCCGACCACCTCTATGTGGTCCGCGGCTGGATGCTGCGGCAATACCTGGCCGATGGCCGGCTGGAGCTTCAGGCGGAGGTGGACCTGCGTGGTGAGGATGAGCGACCCGGCGATGCCGGACCGCCGGCGATGCCGCCGGGGCTCGACGCAGCCACGGTGCCGGTCCACGTGGAGTTCTCGGCCGATGGCGATTCCGTTTACGTGCTGCGGGGGTACATGCTCCGGCAGCTCTCCGCGGACGGGCTGCGGGAGATGGCGGCATTCGATCTGCGGACCGAGGAGGAGAGAAGACGCCCGCGCATTCGGATGCGGATGGAGCCGTTCCCGGAGCGCCCCCCGCCGGACGCGCAGTGAGCAGGCCTGACTCATTGCCCTCGCTCCACCCCGGCGTGCAGACCGTGGGCCTGCGCTCACCACATCTCGACTGCGGTCTCGACCATGGCGACGTAGTTGGCGACTGTCAGCGGCGTGAGCTTTTCGGTATGGGGTGAGGCGCTGGGGCAGAGGATGAAGCCTCCGCCCGGCGCACCCACCTCACAGGTGTGCCTGACCTTCTCGATCAGCACGTCGGTCGGGTCGTGGTAGAGGTCGCCGATCTGGATGTTCCCCTCCAGGCAGACGCGGTCGCCGATGCGCCGCTTTGCGTCCTCGAAGGTGACGTCCCCCAGCGGCGGCGGCTCGATAGGATGCAGGCAGTTGGCGCCCAGCTCCACGAAGTCCTCCAGAATGTCATCGATCGGCCCATGGCAGTGAATGTGGCGCAGCATCCCCGCCTCCTGGAGCCGATCCCGGACCGGCAGGCCGGGCTCCACCACGAACTCCCGGAAGTCCCGGGCGCCCGCCAGCGGGGGTGTCATGAACTCCTCACCCGCACTGGCGTATACGGGCCCCACGCCTGACTCGATGGCGTAATCGAGCATGTCCAGCGTGCGCTTGAGGAGCACGTCAACCACGTGTTTGACCGTCTCTCGCTCCGTGATCGACCACACCGCCAGCAGGTCCGAGCCGGTCAGCAGCGCCAGCCTGTAGATGGGCACCGGGATCGCGCACATCACGATCCCGTCATCGCCGATCTCCTCGTCCAACTCAAAGAACCCCGACAGGTCCGGCCGCACCGGCTCATAGGGGACCGACAGCACCTTGTCGAGGTCCTCCAGGCTCTTCACGGGGAACTCGATCTGCAGGCCGGGCAGCCCGCGCGTGCTGGTCTTGCGGGCCGCGGTCAGCTCTCCTGCAGGCGTGCGTATCACCGAGCGGTGGATGATCCAGTCGCCCGCATCCTCGGAGGTCGTCTCCTCCTCCACGGGATGGCCGGTCAGGAACCTCCCCCCGCCGAGGCCGAAGCCCACCTCGTAGTCGCCATACTCCCGCACGATCTCGATGACCGGTTGGTAGCTCTCATGACGGGTCGCGCACCACTGCTCGTCCCACGCCCGTACACCGCGGACCTGTATCGGGAAGTGGTCGGTCTTCTCGATCCGGAAGGCGGCCAGCATACGCTCGCGGGAGGTCATCGGCGTTCTCCAGGGGTGGAGGTGTCTCGGCACGGCCGGCTTCGCCGTCGCCCGCCCGCGCCCCTTCGTCCTCAAACACGCCTCAATGAGCCACAAGCTGCAGCCGGCAGGACGCAAGTCGGCGGCGAACGCCTGCGCCCCGGGTGCGCAGGCGGCTCAATGCGCGATCCACTCAAAGGCCCCGAGGCCAACCCGACCCGCTTAGACAGCGGGACAAGAGACGCGACACCGGCAGGATAGCGGCGGCGCGGAAGCTGCTGACTGAGCGTCGCCGGCCCG
>JBNGDZ010000665.1:0-2316 GCA_049975765.1 Armatimonadota bacterium | reverse complement strand
CCGAAAACACCGTCATCGCCTACCGCGCCACCATCAACCGCCTGCTGGCGTTTCTCGAGGATCAACAGGTTGAGGCCGAGCTGGAGCAGGTCACAACGGCCCTGCTGCGCAGGTTCGTCGTGCATCTCAAGTCCACCGGCATCCGCAACTCCACGGTCGCCCGCCACATCCACGGCCTGAAGAGCTTCTGGCGCTACATCGTCGAGACGTACGATCTGCAATCCGATCCGACGCTCTCCCTGAGAACGCCGCGCGTGGAGCATCGCATCCCGGACGTGCTTTCCGAGGATGAGTGTCAGCGACTGCTCGAAGCGTGCGAAGAGAACCACTTCTCGCTCTACCGCGTTAGGGATCGCGCCATGCTGAAGCTGATGATGATCCTGGGGCTGCGGCGCGGTGAGGTGATTGCGCTGCGCATCGGGGACCATGAGAGCGAAGCGGGAACGCTGAAGATCGTGGACTCGAAGAACCGCAAGTCCCGGGTGGTGCCAGTGCCCGCCGGCGTGGGACGCGACCTCGACCAATGGCTGGAACTCCGTCCCCACTGCGACCATGACCGACTGTTCTGCTCCAGGCAGGGCGCGCCGCTGAATCCCCGCGCCATCTACCGCATGATGGATCGCATTGCCACGGCCGCCGGCGTCAGGGACAAGACCGTGCGCCCCCACATGCTCCGCCACACCGCAGCCACGATGGCCTTGCGCAACTCCGGCGACCTGCTGGCTACGCAGAGCCTCCTTGGGCACTCCGACCCGTCAGTGACTCGCGTTTACTGCCATCTCACGACCGAAGACGTGCGGCGGACGGTCGCCGCCAATCCACTGTCCTCCTCGGGCTCGATGGAGCCTCCAGAGAGCCGTTCCGGCGCGGGTGGGATGACAGAGGAGAACACGGCTCGGATCAGTGAGCTGGCGGAGATCCTCGGGGACAGGGCGGACAAGTACGATGCGCTGCTGGATGAGGCCCCTGAGCTACGCCAGCGGTGGCGCCGCTACTGGATCGCCGACTGGTGCCGACACGCCCTCGCCGAGGGCTGGCCGATGTCCGTCGCGGACGCGCAGCGCATCATCTGGGACGGTGGCGTCGTGGAGGGATACAGCATCCCCCAGCACATCAGAGTGTGCAACCTGCGCGACATTCTGCAGAGCGTGGACGTTGTCACCGGCGTTCCCGGCGACCTGCCCGGATGGATGAGCCAGCTCCGAGATCGCCTCAACCTGGGCGTCAGAGACAGCGATACCGACGCCGTGAACCGTCTCAGTCACCTGGAGATCGGCGGCATCGAAGACCTGTGCCCTCTGGCCCAGGCGGTGATTGTGGCCGGCCGGACTATGGCTGTGGCACCCGCATCGGTGCTCGTGTCCACTGCTGCAGGGCTAATCCTCACAAGCGCCGTAAGCCGCAGGCACGTCCTCCCGGTCTACAACAGGAGCGTACGATGGCGCGGTCTCAGGGAGCACTCTGACTGCGCCCCACCAGATCCACTGGAACTCACGGGAGATGCCGTCTTGCACGCCATCGAGACGGTGAGACTATTGGGTACATAGCCGAAACGCTGTGATGTGATGATGGGACGTTGAGAGTCGGATAGCACCTCACTGTCATCCCCGGGGGGCAGGGCATGGCGTTTCCCTGAAGCGCCTCCAGCATCAGCCGCGGCGTGATCGTGCCCATGTACTTGCCCTCCTCGCAGACCACGGGGATGTTGTCGTGCCAACCGGCGCGCATCAACAGCAGCACGTCCGCCCGACATATCTCCGATGCGGTAGCGCAAGAAGGCGAATGCACCGGCATGGGGAAGACGCAAGCAGGCCTGTCGCGACCCGGTGAACGCTGGCGCCCGTGAGGCCTGGCTACCTGCAACGCCGTTGGCGCAGACTGCTGTGCAGGAAGATGACCGCCCCACCGCGTGAGGGGGTACGCGCCGTGGGAGCCGTCGAGCTTCCATCGTCGGACCTCGCAGAGGTTTTCAGCCACACCAGACTCCGCGCGGCATTCGAGCGCGTTGCCGCCAAGCGCGGCGCGCCCGGCATCGATCGTCAGACCATCGAGCAGTTTGGCAGACACCTTGACCGCAACCTGCATCGCCTCGCTGATGACGTCCTCTCGTCTCGCTACCGCGCGAACCCTGTCCGCAGAGTCTACATCCCGAAGCGTTCGGGTGGCCTTCGCCCTCTGGGCATTCCCACTGTCCGCGACCGACTCGCGCAGGCGACGGTTCACGAGTACGCTCAACCCACCTGGGAACCGCTCTTCCTCGACTGCAGCTATGCCTATCGCCCGGGTCGGTCGATCTTCGACGCCATCGATCGCGTG
>JBNGDZ010000664.1:0-2320 GCA_049975765.1 Armatimonadota bacterium | reverse complement strand
GAGATCGATGACGAGTACCCCGAGGGCCGCAAGCCGCCATCGACGCTGCGCTGCTGGCGTCTGGTCAGGCCCACCTCGCGCGCGGCGAAAAAGAGCGGGCTGCACTTCTTCTACATGTGCGACTACGCTCAGGACTGGGACAACATCAGCGACGGCCTGCGCGGCAACCCCCGCCGATACAACAACGGCGAGCGCCCGAGCCCCGTTGATGACGTCTACTGGGCGCGCGTCATCGAGCAGCGGTTCCTGCGCGTCGCACGGATGCTCCAGGGCGACGAGTACCAGATCGACGGCTTCCTGATCGACTCCGAGACCTACGGCTTCGGCGGCGGATCCCCCGGAGGCGTGGACTACGGCGACTTCGCGCTCGGCCAGTTCGTGGAGGCGACCGGCGCCGACCTGCAGTTCGAGGGCCTGTCCATCGCCGAGCGCCGGGAGCTGATTGCCGACCGCAACCTGGACCGCACGTTGCGCGACTTCCAGGTCCAGCGCATCCGCGAGATGGCCCAGCGGACCCGCGAACGGGTGCAGGCGCTGGTGCCCGATGCCATCCTGGGGTTCTTCCTGTGGAAGAACCAGCCCTGGTACCGCGGCGTTGCGGCCGGCTTCTCGACTCCCGAGGTGCCCTGCTGGGTGGGGCCGGAGAGCACCTACCCGGGAGCCTTCGACGAGCAGTTCCTTCGCTACGAGGAGGAGGTCCGCGCGCAGGCGGGGGTGCCGATCCTCTTCTGCCCCGGCCTGCGGTACGGCTATGAGAACGGGCAGTTGCCCCGGGCCTTCCTGGAGGTGCTGCCGGGCAACCTCTACCATCGCGCCATCAACACCGCCGGCTACTGGTTCTGGGCGCTGCACCGCATGGGCGCCACGCCCCAGGAGCGACGGCCCTTCCTGGAGGCACTGCGGGTGGTTAACACTGAGCTGGATCGCTACGCGGCCGCGGGAGGCGACTACGACTCGCCGCTGCAGCCCGCGCCCCTGCCCGTGGAGCGCCCCGCGCATCTGCAGCAGCTTCTGACCGAGGCCCCCCAATGGCAGCCGCTGCCGGCCGAGGCCATGCCGGACGATCCCCCGAAGCCGACGGGGCTTGTCCTGCGCGGCATGCACACCTTCGTGGCCCGCGCGGCGCAGGGCGAGACGCTGGCGATCGATGTCAGGAACCTGAAGCTGGGGCGCTACACCGCCGGCTCCGCTGTGTCCTTCTTCGCTCCCGACGGGGAGCGCGCCGTTGAGGAGCACCTGCAGTTGGGCCGGCGGCGGCGGATCGAGCACCAGGCCGACGCCCCAGGTCCCTGGGTGGTAGCAGTCACCTCACACAACAACGCGTGGTGGGCGATGCCGGAGAGCGCCACGGCGTCGCTCTTCGCACCCGACCACATCCACCTGTGCGATCACGACAAAGGGCCCAACCCCTCCAGCCGGCTGTTCTTCTACGTGCCGCGAGCGACGCAGCAGTTCACCGTCCTGATGAGTGCGAGCGAGACGGAGCCGGCCACCTTCCGCCTGTTCCGCCCCGATGGGCAGATGCTCTGCGAGCACACGCGCATCACCGAGGAGGTGGGGCAGCCGGTTGAGCCTGAAGGGATGACCGGGCGCGTCTGGTGGGTGGAGGCGACGGACGCGGCGGAGGATCACCGGCTGCGTCTGGAGGGCATCCCGAACATTGTGGCGGCGCGGCCGGAGCAGCTCCTGGCGCCGGAGCTGTAGTCGTTGCTTGCGGCGGCCGTCGGCTGCTGCGAACCAGCGCGACCCGCAGGCGTGGCCGCAGCGGACCTCACCGGCATCCTGCTGGGTCGCACCACGACAGCCGACAACGACAGGCGGGCTGGGCAGCCCGCCACTGCGCAGGGCCTGACGGCACGACTCACGGCAGACGGCCGGCCAGGCTCTACGGTGGCTCGCGTCAACCCCCCCCCGCGCGAACTGTGGTTCGGCGTCCCAGGTTGTTGTCGGGCTGGAAGCCCGACCTACGCGGGCGGTTGTTGTCGTCATGCCGTATGGAGGGGGCCGGACAGTGTCCGCCCGCCGTTGGTCGGCTCACCCCCTGCCCGAACCCGAGGTAGGGAGGGGCCCGTCTCCGTTCGGGCCCGGTCGCCGTCGTTAGCTGATACAAAGCCATGGAGGAGTTGGTTGCTTCGGCTGCGAAAGCCTCCCCCGCAGCCGCGGACCGACTGGCCGAGACCGAAGGGCACCGGGAGGATCATGGCATGGAACTGGTGGGCATGCTGCTGAGCGTATGCGCAGGCACGAACACCGCGGAGAGCGGCGTGGTGGCGCGAGACCCCGACCGCGCCTGGCAGGGATACACGCTCTACTGTGAGAG
>JBNGDZ010000663.1:0-2330 GCA_049975765.1 Armatimonadota bacterium | reverse complement strand
CGTACACTCGACGTCGAATGGTGCTCGCGGCATGTCCGGCCATCGAGCTCGCCCAGGCCTGAACATCCCGGCTGGTGATCTGCCCCACGTCCTGTGGCAGGTCATGGTCCTCGAGGAAGCGCCGGAACTGCTCACCATCGCGTCTGTAGGCCTCAATGGTCTTCGGGCTCAGGCCGCGGTAGGTCTCGGCGTGCTCCAAGTACCCCGCGAATCCGTCCTGAAACCTGTCCGTTGCCGTGAGATGCTTTGGGGTCATGCGGGGCGACACATCCCTTTGTGAATGCGCTCGCCCGGGTCATCGCCCAGGCTGTGTCGCCCCTTCCCAATATGTTGTCAGGTGTGGAATCCGGCCTCGCCTATCTGCAGACCAACGGCCATCGACACCCAATACGCTCCCGGCAGCTGGAATCGTGGCGATTGGCGAGCGAGGAGATCCGACACACCACTGGCGCAGATAGAGGTTGGGCCAGTTGCGTAAGCGCCTGCAGGGGGAGTGGACTGTCAGTGGAAGCCGCATGGCGCCACGACGACCGGCGCCGATGCGCTCAATCTGGAGGTCTCAGACGAAAGCTCCGTGAGGCGCTGAGGTCGGAGGACGACTGACTCGATCGGCGGGAACGTGCCCTTTCGGCTGAACTTCGTGTGCCGAGATGCAGAGGACGGGGCGGGTCGCGCAATCAGCCCAGCCACACGTGTACCGAGAAGACCGATAGGCCGACGCCCAGGAGGAGGAACACCACCGTCAGCGCGGCCTTCGTGGCTGCGGTATGTTCCCGGGCCCACCGTCCTATACGCTCGGAGCTGGAGCCGGCATAGGCGGCTATCGAGAGCGCAACCACCGGCATCGTGAACATCGCCACATACAGCACCAGCAGCGGGATGGCCCGGGCGCGCAGCCTTTCCGTGCTGGCCACGTAGACGAGCGTGGGCAGATACACCTGCCCGGTGCAGAAGAGCTCCAGCAGCGAGACCGCCGCTCCGGCGACGAAGGCCAGCGCCAGAAAGCCCGGCCCGCCAAGCAGCTTGCGCACTGTGCCGTGACTGGCCCTCAGAAGTCGCCTGGGCAGCCGCAGCGTCATCTCCTGAGCGCCCCCGGCGCGAGCGCGCAGGTAGTCGCGGAAGCTCAGTCCGGCCAGGGCAAGCGTCCCGGCCGCCATGAGCGGATACAGCAGCCTGGAGAGCGTGGTGAGGCCGGACAGCGCCTGAAGCCCCTTGAACAGGCCCAGCCCCACGCCCAGACAGGCCAGGAAGACACCTGCTGCGAACAGCAGTCCGGTGCCGAGGATCTCCGCCGGCCCGCGGCCGGCGAAGGAGAGGAACGATATCAGGAAGGCCAGCGCCGCCAGGGCGCAGGGGTTCACGCCATCGGCCAGGCCTGCCGCAGCGACGGTGACGACCCCGAACCGCTCGAACAGCGCCACGAGCCGCTCGTGGCCTTTCCCCTCCGCTGACACGGCCTCGCCGGAGCCGGCCTCAAGCAGCTCCAGCACCGCCGGCTCGATCTCGGTGAGGATCTCCTCGTCGTCGCTCCACCAGCGATCCCCCACGAAGGCCGCCATGGTGCCGCCCCACCGCTCTTCGGGCACCTGGTAGCTGACGTAGTAGTCCACCATCAGCTCTATGTTGTCGGCCTCCGTCAGGCTGTGCTGGTGGACGACAAGGTCGGGGCGCTCGGCCTCCAGTCTGGAGAGCAGCTCACGCACCGGGTGACAGTGCGGGCAGCTCGGGCTGTAGAACAGATGCAGCTCCAGCGGCTCCCGAGGCTGCTGCGCAGACGCCAGCGGCATGCCGAGAGGAACGGTGAGTGCCACCAGGGAGGTCCAAACGACGCGGGCGACTCTACCCACCGACGAACACCACGACGACGTTCTTGCTCGCACCGGTCCACCTGAACAGCGAGGTGCCGGCCTCGCCCCAGGGCTTGCCGCCGGTGTTGATGCCCATGGCCGCGGCGTCCACGCGATCCTGCGCCGCAGGGCCCATCTCCGAGGCGGTCGCTCCGTGGCGGCAGATGAGGAACTGCTGGTCCTCGTACCTCATGTAGCCGATGCCCACCGCGCTGAAGCAGTTCTTCTCCCGGCGCTTCGCCGCGGCCACGCCGCCGGCGGCGGAGGCGTCGTAGCAGAAGGTCACGATCACCGGGCGGCCCGCCTCAATCGCCGCCACGTAGTCGGCGTAGGATGCGCGCTCGGAGGCGCTGGAGGACGTGCGGCAGCGCTCGCGGATGGTCGGCAGCGGGCGGTTGCGGGCCTCGAACATCTTCTGCAGGCCCTCGGCCACCCTCCAGATGATGGGCTGGCCGGGCCTGTCGCACTCGCAGTGCTGCAGGT
>JBNGDZ010000662.1:0-2333 GCA_049975765.1 Armatimonadota bacterium | reverse complement strand
GTGTCGCACGAACAGATGGAGCTGAGCCACCATGGATGACATACGCCTGGCCCTGATCGGGACAGGCCAGAACATGCGGGGGCACCTGCGCTCGCTGGTGCACATCGACCACCTGCGCCTGGTGGGGATGGCGGACGTCGATGAAAGGCGGCTCGCGGATGCTCGCGAGCTCGTCGAGACAGATGTCCCCGGCTACCTGGACTACCGCAGGCTGCTCGATGAGGTTGACGCAGACGCCGTGTTCATCGCCGTGCCCAACTACCTGCACCGCCAGGTGGCCTGCGACTGCCTCGACGCCGGGCTGCACGTGATGTGCGAGAAGCCCATGGCCACCTCGCCCGCGGAGTGCGACGCCATGATCGAGGCCGCCGAGCGCAACGACCGCATCCTGCAGGTGGGCCTCTCCTGCCGCTTCTCGCGCGTGGACAGCAGGGCCCATGAGCTTGTGGCCTCGGGGGCCATCGGGGAGCCGAAGATGCTCTGGGCTCGGGAGTTCCGCGCGCCCTTCGCCCGCAAGTACGACGACTGGATCCTGGACTCAGGCCGCTCCGGCGGGACGCTGCTGGAGAAGACCTGCCACCACTTCGATCTCTTCAACTGGTTCGCCGGCGCTACGGAGACCGCCAATCCCAGCCGCGTCTATGCCTCCGGCGGCGCCGACTGGGTCTACGAGGATATCTCCCGCCTCCCCGATGGGCGCACGGAGGCCGACCGGCCCGTCGTGGACATCATCGACAACGCCTTCGTGACCGTTGACTACGACTCGGGCGCCCGCGCCAACCTCGCGCTGTGCATGTTCGCAGACCACGGCCGCAAGCTCGAGATCGGCATCCAGGGCACCGAGGGGACCGTGGTCTACTATCGGCTGGAGTTCCGCGTGGAGCTGTATGACGCCGACCACCACCGGGAGCCGGCCATCATCGACATCGAGATCCCCAAGCACGAGAAGGGCTGGAGCCATCACGGCCAGGCCTACCTGGAGCAGCTCTACTTCCTCGAGTGCCTGCGCGAGGGCCGAAAACCCGAAGTCGATGGCTACGTGGGCAAGCGCTCAGTGGAGATCGCGGTGGCGGCCGAAGAGTCTGTCGCCACCAGCCTCCCGGTGGAGATCAGCGCCACACCCCTCCCATAGCGCCCTCGGCCGGCATTCTCGCCTGCTCGTGGCGAAAGGCCCCTGAAGACCGCGCAGGGCCGGCCTCGCGCTTTCGGCGCTCCTGCGTCCCCTCCGGCAACGGCCCCAGGCCGCAAGCCTGCGCCACGACTCGACAGGGTCCCTCAACGCACCGCCTCTGTGCCGCCGCGCTCAGGGCGCCTCCTCCACCACCCATCCTGCCTTGTCGCTGGGGAGCGTCGCCCAGCTGGCGCCGAGCGTCCGAAGAGCGGTGGCAAGCTCCGCCGTCCGAGTCATGACGCTGCCGGCTATCTCATTCGGGTCAGCCGCCAGCCTCGCCTGCCGCATCTGCTGCAGCTCCGCATCGCTCAGGCCAAGTGCCTCCGCCGCCGCCAGCTCGGCCTCGTTGAAGCCTTCGGTCCGCAGGCGCTGCTGGTAGGCGGCCGCCGCCTCCGGCGTGATGGTCATGTCCCGGATGCCGAGCGCTCGCAGCGCCTGCAGGACCTGCCGCAGGTCCGTGGAGATCTCGATCCACGTCCGCCCGATCTGGCGCTTGTAGTCCGTGAGTGCCGCAGCCTGGCGCATCGCCCACTCGTCCTGGTCGGCGGCCAGGGCACCACCCAGACGGTCCCGGCAGATCTGCGCCGCCCGCAGCAGCGCGAGCTGATGGGCCATGGTGTCGGCCAGATTGTTCAGCGCGGCGGCGTGCTCGGCCGACAGCGCGTCCTCCACCGCAAGCTCCGGTAGCTCTATAGGCTCGGGGGTGGCGATCTGGGTGAAGTCGCTGCGCGGAGGATCGCCCCCGAGTTGCTGGGAGATGTCCTTGGCCGAGCTGAACCAGAAGTCGAAGAGGCTGCCGAACATGTGGTCGCGGATCCCGTAGCCCACGGTGTCCACCGCGGTCCCCACGGGGTCAGTGACCACGCCGACGACGGTCTGCGCCTTGTCGAACCATTCCAGGGCCTTCTGAGCCTTGTTGAAGGCGTCCTTGCCCTGGCCTCCGGAGGGCGTGCCCTCGTCGTCATCGTCCCCGGCGTCAGGCTTGAACTCCGGCAGCTCTCGATGCGAGGCGCCGGACTGACCGAGCCGCTGGCTGTCCCGGTTCGCCGGCGTGCCGGTGCCGCCGGAGGGGTAGTAGGGGTAGGGCTTGGGCCTCAACGGCTGCATGTCCCCGGGGCGGTACGCAAGGCGCTCTCCGGCGATGGGCGTCCGGGTGCCGGCC
>JBNGDZ010000661.1:0-2360 GCA_049975765.1 Armatimonadota bacterium | reverse complement strand
GCTGCATCTGCTGGGGGTGCGGTGGTTCATGCCCGGCGAGGCCGGTGAGCACGTCCCGAGGGCGGCGACCGTGACGGTGCCGGAGATCGACGAGGCCTTCCAGCCCACCATGGCCTACCGGCGCATCTGGTCGGCGGCCCACCGCCTGCACGAGCAGCAGACTGCGGAGTACCAGGCGTGGCAGCGGCGCAGCCACATGCCGGGGCACTTCAGCGGCAGCATGGGCCACGCCTACCACAACGTCTGCGACCCGCGTGATCAGGCGCTCTTCGAGGAGCATCCGGAGTACTTCTCGCTCATCGACGGCAGGCGCGTGCAGCAGAGTCAGATCTGCACCACCAACCCCGAGGTTCGGGCGCGGGCGGTCCAGTACGCCCTCGACTACTTCGCGGCGAACCCCGACGCCGCCATGGTCTCGCTATCGCCCAACGACGGCTACAACTGGTGCGAGTGCGCCCGGTGCCGGGCCGAGGGCAGCATGTCGGACAATGCGCTGATGCTGGCCAACCACGTCGCCGATGCTCTCGCCGAGCGCATCCCCGGCAAGTACGTGGCGATGTACGCCTACGCCCCGACCTCTCCCCCACCGAGCGTTGAGGCCCGCGAGAACGTGGTCATCTGGATCGCCACGGCCTTCATCCGCGGCGGCATGACGCTGCCGGAGCTGATCCAGGGCTGGTCGGCGAAGTGCCATCACATCGGCATCCGCACCTACTACTCGGTGACCCCATGGTCATGGGAGATGCCCCAGTACGATCCGCACGGGCTGGCGGATGATCTCCGCTTCTACCACATGAACAAGGCCATCGGGGTCAGCGCAGAGTCCGAGGACAACTTCGGCTCGCGCGGACCGCGCTACTGGCTGGCTTCGCGGCTCATGTACGACCTCGACCAGCCGCTGGAGGAGCTGCTGGCGGACTACTACGACGGCTGCTGGGGCGCTGCTGCGCCGGCCATGCAGCAGTACTGGGAGCGCTGGGAGGGTGGCCAGCCGGTCACCGGCGAGCGGCTGGCGCTGGCGCTACGAGACCTGCAGCGCGCCGACGAGCTGGCGCAGACCGATGAGGTTCGCCGCCGGGTCATGATGATGAAGGCCTATCTGCATTACCTGCGGCTCTTCCGCGAGTACGGGACCGCCTCCGGCGAGGAGAAGACTGAGGCGCTGGGGCGCTGCATGAGCTACGGGTACGCCATCATGCCCTTCCACATGGTCCACATCCCCAATGTCTTCTATCGCATCGTGGGCAAGCCCGGCGGCCGCAAGCTCGACATCCCCGAGGAGACGCTGGTGGAATGGACCTCCTCGGAGCCCATGGACCCCTTCGACCCCCGGACGGCGGCCCGCGTTGAGGCCGACTTCCAGCAGGACCTGCAGGACTACCGGCCCCTGGGCGTGGAGCGCGTGGAGTACTCGGAGGAGCTGGTGCCGGTGGTGGCTGATGCCGAGGGCGACGAGGGCGCGGCGGGCTCGCCGGCCTGGCGCGGCGCCAACCGGGCCTACGTCGTGGCGCCCGATGATGGCATCGTGCGATTGGGCGCGGTCACGGGCCTGATACGCGAGGGGCCCTGCGTGCTGGCGCTGGAGGAGCTGGATGGGGGCGACATCACGCAGGTGGAGCTGCCGCCCGGGCTCACGCGCGAGATCGCCGTGGATACCGGCCGCCAGGCAGCCGATGAGCTGCGCATGGAGGGCGAGGAGCGCGGCATCACGCTCGACGCGGGCCGGCCCGGCCTGGTGCGCCTGCGAGTGGAGCCGCAGCAGGGCTCCGCAGTGCGGCTCGACTTCGGTCCACAGCCCCACGCCTTCGTCGCCAGCGAGGAGACCCCGGCCAGCTTCATCAGCGGCACGCGGGGGCCCCTGTACTTCTGCGTCCCCGCCGGCACCGAGCGCTTCGCGGTCAGCGTCCGGACACCCGACCACCACGGGCGGCTGCGCGTCTTCGGCCCGGATGGGGAGATGGTCCTGGAGGAGGCCGGCGACTACACGCTGGGCGAGGCCTTCGCCGTTGACGTGCCCGGCGGTCAGGATGGCGCCGCCTGGTCGCTAACGGTGGACAAATGCGAGGACTGCGACCTGGCGCTGATCGGCGTGCCACCCCTGCTCTCGCAGAGTTCCTCAGGGCTCCTGGCACCGGCCGAGGCTGCGCCATAGGCGGCCTTGCGCGCTGCGTGCCGAAGCCGCGTGGAGGGGCCGGACGGTCGTCCGGCCCAGCGTCATTGTCGTCTCCATCCTTCGCGTAGGTCGGGCTTCCAGCCCGACGCCGTCGCTGGGGGCATGAAGACCGGCGCCCACGGCCGGGCGGGTGAGGTGCATTGCACCTCCCGGAGGCCCGCCCCCCCGAACGGTACGGCATACGGTC
>JBNGDZ010000660.1:0-2374 GCA_049975765.1 Armatimonadota bacterium | reverse complement strand
TCCCAGTTCGTGTCCTCCGCAGTTGTTGCGCGCAGCGAAGCGTACTTGTCTTGCCGCAGGCCCCATAGGTCAGCATAGTGCACTCGAGCCGGCGGGGCGCTTCGAGGGTTGCGCACGAGTAAGCCAATGGCTACGCCGGGTCGAATGTCAAAGACATTCTCGTCTGTGCCGCCGTGGGGTGCCGTCTCCTTCTTCAGGCTGTTCCCATGCAGGTTGAGGATGTAGATGTCGCTGAAGGCGTCTTTGAGGCTCTGCCTCATGCCTCGAAACGTTGGATTGTCGAGGTAGCCGTGATTCGTAATGAATGCCAGCACGCCGGCGCCGCTCTGCTCGATGCGCCACTGGCCGAAGCGGATGAACTTGACGTAGTCGTCCTGCAGCCACTTCGGGTTGCGCTCGCGGAGCGGCTCGCCATCGACCTCGTAGTAGCTGTCCACCTTTGTCCCGTCCGGAAGCTCGCCTTTGAGCAGGCCGTCGATCCACTCGCCCTTGTTGGCTGAGTGCCCCGAATACGGCGGATTGCCGAGGACCACCATGATGGGCATGTCGCGCTTGATCTCCGCGGCGGCGTTGGCCTCGTCGGTGATGGTCTGCATGATGCCGAACTGCCGCTGCGCGGTCTGCTCCGCTTCCTCCAGTGTGTTAGTGAGGTAGACGCCGAGGCGCTGGTCTTCCCGGAAGTCGTACGCCCACCGCTCGCGCTGGGCCTCGGTCATGTCCTGGGCAGCAAGCTGCATGCCGAGCTTGAGGTGCGCCACGGCGTACGGCGCCATGAGCAACTCGAAGCCGAAGAGGCGCGGCAGAAGCTGCTTGCGCACGAAGCCGGGCCACATGCCGGCGTTGTTGGACTGCACGAACTGCCGGCGGATGTGCTCGATGACGTGATACAGGAAGGTCCCGGTGCCGCAGGCGGGGTCGAGGATGAGGACCTTCGGCGAGGTGCGCTCCTCGGTGGAGCCGTCGGGCAGCGTGACCTCATACGTGACGGTGGACTGATCGGCGAGGCCGCCGGGGAGGTCGAAGTGCTCCTTGAGGATCCAGTCCACGGAGCGGACGATGTAGGAGACGACCGGCTCGGGCGTGTAGTAGACGCCGCGCATCTCGCGCATCCGGGGGTCATAGGCGGCCAGGAAGGTCTCGTAGAAGTGGACGATGGGGTCCTCCTGGCGCGTGGATGCGCCGAAGTCCTCCAGGATGGCGCCGATGTCGGCGTGCGCCAGCAGGCGCGTGAGGTCATCCACGAACCCCACGAAGGGCTCCTCATCGAGCGCCACGCCGGTGATGGCGTCGAAGAGCTGGCGGAGGAAGGGGTTGGTCTTCGGTATCTCGCGCGCCGCGCCGATGCGCTGGAAGGGCTCGGGACCCCGGTGGTTAACCCTGGCGGCGAAGAGGCCGTAGGCGAGCGTCTGCGCAAACATGTCGGCGAACTCGCCCTCGTCGAGGTCGGGCAGCAGCGTCTCGGTGAAGGCCTCGTAGAGGCCCTGGGTGGTGTCCGAGATCTCGTCGCGCTCAAAGGCACTGACGATGATATCGCGGATCATGCGCGTGATCTTCGCCATGCGCTGCGCCAGCTCGCGCGGTGAGGTGATCGGCTCGGGCGTGCAGGCGAGGAATGCCTCCAGCAGCTCGCGCACCTGCTCTTGGGCGGCGGTGTCGGCGACGATCCTGTCGCCGGAGACGTGCGCGAGGGTGGCGCGGGCGCGCTCGTCGCCCTCGACGTACCAGCGGAACTGCAGGTAGTCGGTGAGGACGAGGTTATCGAGGTTGTCGCGGTAGCGGGTGAGTTGGTCAGACTCCTCCACCGCGTCGAGCGACACGCCGATGTCCTTGCACTCCAGGTAGCCGATGGTGAGCGCCTCGGCGCCGGTGCCGTCACGGACGTTCATGTCCGGCGCGCCGCAGTCGCGGCGGTGCTTGGGCTCGTTCTGCGCCACGACGCCGGGGCGAAGCTCTTCCAGGAGCTCCTTCAGTGCAGTGCGGTAGGAGTGCTCCGTGGGCTCGCCACGGAACTCGCGGCGGATCGCGCGCAGGTAGTCACTGATGGCGGACACGTCAAGCGCCCCCTCGGGTGGGGTGTTCCCCTCAAGCACAGATGTTCGGGGTCGGCCGCGGCGAGACCTTCCCCGTGACCTCCGGCCGCGCCGGCACGGGTGCGTCCGCCGAGAGGCCCACGCTCCCGGCCATCAGCGTCAGCCCCACGACGGCCGGTAGCTGAGCGCCTCGTCGTACATCGCCAGCACGTTCTGCAGCGGCGTGTCGGGCTGGATGCAGTGGGCCGGCGCCAGGATGTAGCCGCCGCCGACGCCCATGACCTCGATGCGCTCCCGCACCTCCGCCCGCACGTCCTCGGGGGTGCCGTGCGGCAGCGTCTGCT
>JBNGDZ010000659.1:0-2415 GCA_049975765.1 Armatimonadota bacterium | reverse complement strand
GTCTCGTGCAGATCCGATCCAAGGAGGAAGACTGAACGATGGAGATCTGTCTCATTGCCCCTGAGGCGGCACGAGTGCATGGAGATCCCGAGCGGCTCGGACAGCCCCTGTTCCCCCCGCTGGGCCTGATGACGCTCGCGGCGCTTACCCCGTCCGAGCACAACGTCACCATTATCGACGAGTCCGTGGAGCCCGTGGACCCGGATCTCGAGCCCGACGTGGTGGGCCTCACAGCTATGACCGCCGCCGCGCCGCGCGCATACCAGCTTGGCGACCACTTCCGGGCAAGGGGTATCCCGGTGGTGATGGGCGGCATGCATGCTTCGGCCTTGCCGGAGGAGGCTCTGGAGCACGTCGACTCGGTGGTCGTCGGGGAGGCGGAGGGTCTATGGCCTCGCCTCCTGGAGGATCTGGGGGCCGGTGAGATGGAGCCGGTGTACCGCCATACGCAGTACCCTGACGCCAGCACGATTCCGGCCGCCCGCCGCGACCTCATCGACACCAGCCAGTACGTGGCCAAGCACACCCTGCAGGCCAGCCGCGGATGCCCGTACGCCTGCTCCTTCTGCACCGTCTCCACCTTCTTCGGCCGCACCTATCGGCCACGGCCGGTGGACAGCGTCATCGCGGAGGCCGAGGAGATCGACGCTGAGCCCATCGTGCTGGTCGATGACAACATCATGGGCCAGCCCAGCTACGCGGAGCAGCTCTTCGAGCGCTGGGGGGACCTCGGCAAGTCCTTCGTGAGCCAGGCCTCCACAACCATGCTGCAGAGTCCGGAGCTGATCACTCAGGCGGCACGCGCCGGCTGCAAAGGGCTCTTCGTGGGCTTTGAGAGCATCTCACAGGCCCAGCTCGAGAAGATCGGCAAGCGCTTCAACCCGGTGGAGAAGTACGGGGAGCTGGTTCAGCGCCTGCATGACGCCGGCATTGCTGTCGTGGGGAGCTTCATGTTCGGGCTCGATGGTGACGACGAGGACGTCTTCGAGCGCACGGCCGAGTTCGCCGAGGAGGTGGAGATCGATGTGGGCCAGTTCTCGATCCTCACCCCCCTGCCCGGCACCCGCCTGTACGCACAGCTTGAGGAGCAGGGCCGGATCCTCGACCGCGACTGGAGCAACTATGATGGCACCCGCTGCACCTTCGAGCCCGTGGGGCTGACGGCGGAGAAGCTGGAGAGCGGACTGCAGTGGATCTATGAGCGCCTCTACTCCTGGAAGAGCATCGTCCGGCGTGTCGGGAAGCGCCTGACTCCGCTGGTGTGGATGGTCAACGGGATCTACAACCGCCGCGTCAAGCGCTGGGTATCCGAGCTGCGGGCCCAGGGCGCCGGGTAGTTCTCAGTCGCGCGCCTCCATCTGGCTGAACAGGCGCTGGGCGTTCTCGTGCGACCCCAGGCCGGTGTCGGGATCCATCACCGCCGCCGCGCCGGCGGCGATGCCCAGCCGCACCGCCCGCAGCACCTCCCAGCCGCGGGCCAGGCCCAGCACGATGCCCGCCACCATGCTGTCCCCCGCCCCAACCTTGCTCTCCACTCGGACCGATGGGGCGGTCAGGTGCTCGGCGACCTCCTCGGCGACCACGATGGCCCCTCCGGCCGCCAGCGAGGTGACCACGATCTCCGCCTGCCCCTCTGCCACCACCCCTCCCGCCACCTCCATGATCTGCCGCGTGCCCTCCACTTCCCGCCCCGCCAGCTCGGCCAGCTCCCGGGCGTTGGGCTTGAGCAGGTACACGCCCTCCTCCAGCGCCGGCCGCAGGGCTCCAGGCGTGGTGTCGATGATGATGCGCGTATCCTCAGGGGCAGCGCGCACCACCTGGGCGTAGAAGTCCTGTGCAACGCCCCGCGGGAGGCTGCCGCTGAGTACCAGGTACTTCGCCGGCGGCTCCAGGTCGGCCACTGTCTGCAGACAGCGCTGGGCCTCCCCCTCACTGAGCACCGGGCCCGGCTCCTGGAACCGGTAGCTTCTGCCCGTTGTACGCTCGTGCACGATCAGATGATCCCGGGTCATGCCCGTGATGGGCACAGCCAGGTGCGACACTCCGATCTCATCGAGAAGCCGTTCGAACATCTCCCCGGTGTAGCCGCCCTTGGTCCAGATGGCCCTGGCGCTGCCCCCAAGCTCCTGGACCGTACGGCAGACGTTAATGCCGCCGCCACCAGGGTCGCGGCGGGGGCTGTCGCAGCGCAGCTTCTCATCCGGGGTGACGCTGTCGATCCACAGACTGCGGTCGATCGCGGGGTTGAGTGTGAGAGTCACGATCTCGGACACGGAATGCACACCTCCGGCGCTTGGCTTCATCCTCCGCCATTTTCGTGCGTGGCCGGCCAGCCACGCCGCGCTTGCATCACGAGGGCCACCACCGAAGCGCCGATGCTGTCCGTCATTTCGGTCGCCCTCAGCGGGCTTGGGG
>JBNGDZ010000658.1:0-2443 GCA_049975765.1 Armatimonadota bacterium | reverse complement strand
GATGAAGTCGATGTCCTCGGGGCCCTTGTCCCGCAGCGGCGTCTCCACGCCGGGATACAGCTTGATCGGACGCAGGTTGATGTACTGATCGAGCTCGAAGCGCAGGCGAAGCAGGATGCCCTTCTCCAGGATCCCCGGCGCAACGTCGGGGTGGCCGACGGCACCCAGGTAGATGGCGTCCATCTGCTGCAGCTCCTCCATGACCGAGTCCGGAAGCACCTCCCCGGTCCTGAGATAGCGGTCGCCGCCGACATCGTACTCGACCGTCTCGTACTGCACACCGTGGATCTCAGCCGCGGCCTCCAGGACCTTCAGGCCCTCGGCCACCACCTCCGGCCCGACCCCGTCGCAGGGCAGCACCGCAATCTTGTACATGCCCGCATTCTCCTCAGTAGCAGGGCCGCCGGCTTGAGCGCCGGCGGCCGGATTCCTCGAGAGCAGGTGGATTATAGCAGAAGCCTCATACGGTGGCAAAAGCCGGCGGTACGCCGACGAAGCCCAGGGCCCAGGCGCTCGGCCCGGTCAGCGGGCGCAGCACCACAACGGCGCATGAGGCGCCCGTCACTGCCAGTGGTGAGTGGGCGGTATCAGCCGGTCCGGGTTGTGCATTCCTGGTAGCACGGGCTGGAGTGTCTGGGCCCACCGCACCCACTTGCCGTGACCGTCGGCGAAGGCGTAGTTGCAGCCCCCGTTGTGCCGGCCCTTCGCTACGTGGTCCACGAACCAGTTGTGGCCGTCGGCGGCGCGGTAGGCGTTGAGGTCGTCCCAGCTACGCCCGTCGGTCGGCCAGGGATGGTAGCCATCCCAGATCGCTCCCTCCGCCCGCTCGGCCACCATGATCGTGGAGGCGGCGTGCTTCAGCTCGGCCTGACTCATCCCGTGTGCGAGGACGCCGCTGATCACGTAGTCGCTGACTGGCTCCCAGTCCTCGTTCGGCATCGAGGGGCACTTGAAGACCTGGTCGTTCATGACGTAGGGGTACAAGGGCGTCCACCACGACCAGTCTGCGCTCGTCGACACAAAGCGGTCGTCGTAGTCGGCGATGTACATGGTCATGGCTGTGCCGATCTGCTTGATGTTGCTCAGACAGCTCGTCTGACGGGCCTTCTCCCGGGCCCGTGCGAAGACGGGGAAGAGAATCGCCGCCAGGATCGCGATGATCGCGATCACGACCAACAGTTCGATGAGCGTGAAGCCAGAGGTACGGCGTAGACAGAGCATGGCTGACCTCCTGTGCAGTGGTAAGGGTGCGCGCGACCGCTGGCCGCGCGTTGAGGCACGACTTCGAGGTCAGCGTTGGTGAGGAGGGCCGCGGCAGTGCTCCGCAGCAACGATCCAGCTTCCGTCAGCGAGCGTGGGCTGAGCTGTCGGCTCCCACCTGAGAAGCGGCGGGGACGCGACCGCGGGAGTGACCGAGGGAGACCACACTCCCGTGGCGCTGACGGTGCAGGTGAGGCACTTCCGGGCGTCATGCGTGGCTCCGTGCGTGTGGGAGGCAGGGGCCAGGGAAACCATGTTGACGAGAAGCAGCGCCGCCAGCACTGCACTGGCGCTCAGCCACCGCCCGGCATGCCGAGTCGTGCCTCTCATCGGCCGTCCCTCGCCTGGTGTAACGGTTGTCAGGCGTCAGGAGTTCCAGAGGACTTCACGCCCCGAACGCGAAGCGCCCGCGGCCGCACCTCACACACGAAGTTGTCGGTGACCCCCGCCATCTCGCCGTCCAGATGGACCTCCGCCCCCTCCTCCACCGAGAGCTCGAATCGTGGTGAGGCGTGCTCCATCACGGCGGCGGCGTCCTCCGGCGATACGCGCTCTCCGCGCAGCCACGACCACAGGGCTGCCAGATTCGGTCGCTGGGAGACGATCAGAGCGTGCAGCTTCCCGTCCGCGGGGTCGGCCACGCGTCGGCTCGGCATCTGCAGGTATGACCTTAGGGGGACGTTGGAGAAGATCGCGGCGAGCATGTCGCCCTCGTAGATGACCTCGCCCTCCGACCGGAGGGTACAGGCGTAGGGCTGAGCGCGACCCGCCGCCCGCAGCCCCGCCACAGCATAGGCCAGGTAGCCCAGCCCGGACTTATCGTCCTCGACCTCGCGCGCCACGGTGGCCTCAAAGCCCACGCCCGCGCGGATGCTGAAAAGCTGGCCGTTGCAGGCCCCAACATCGATGCCCACGACCGGCTGCTGGAGCATCCAGCGAGCCTGCGCGACGGGGTTGGCGGAGTGGCCGATGATCTCCACCAGGGCGTTGCCTGTGCCGGCCGGGATCGGCCCCAGCACCGCTCCAGCCTCGATGATCTGGTGGAGGCACTGCTGGATGGTCCCGTCCCCGCCGATCACCCAGATCTCACTGAAGCCCGCCTCCAGCGCCCTCTCTACGGCCCAGGCCGCCCCGTGCAGTGTGGTCTCGAAGGTGGCCACCTGGATGTCGTGCTCCCGCAGCA
>JBNGDZ010000657.1:0-2457 GCA_049975765.1 Armatimonadota bacterium | reverse complement strand
GGCTGGAGCTGCAGCGGTGACGCGTCGTCGGGAATCACGATGGTGGCGCCCGGCGCGCCGTCCTTCGCCAGCACCAGGCCGCCATGCTCCGGCTCGAAGCGCCGCGCGGCCGTCCGAGTAGCCGCGAGGGTGCGGGCGCGATCGAGCTCCGCCCTCAACTGCTCCGGCGGCAGCGGCCGGTCGAAGATGCACAGATCGTCGATGACTCCGCCGAGGCAGTAGCGGTAGCCCGGCGAGTATGTGCCGATCAGCAGCGGGGCGCCCGTGGGCATGAGGCCGATGTCAGGCGGCCGCCCGCTGGCGAGAGTCTCCCCGTCGATGATGATCGCCATAGTCCCCTCACCGCACGTGAACGCCAGGTGATGCCAGCCATCCGGTGGCGCCGGCGCCTCGATGGCGTGACTCTGTCCGTCGCTGGCCACCACCGAGAAGTGCAGCGCGCCCTCCAGGATCTGGACGCCGCCGCCCTCCTTCAGCCACCAGAGCTGGACGGTGAAGCCATCGGCCAGTTGCAGGGCGGGATCGTGGGCGATGACCAGGTAGTCATCGGCGTCGGTGCCGCCGAAGCGCAGTCCGCCGCCCTCATGGCCCTCCGCCCACTGCGGCCCGTAGATGATCGCGTCGTTGCTCGCCTGGGCCCGGTCGTGCGCCAGGATGCCCTGGCCTTCGTCCAGGGGCCAGTAGCCGACGGTCTCCCCGGCAGTGCCGGCGGTGCAAAGTGCGCCCATGAGCAGCCCGGTTACCAGCGTGGCGCTGCAGTGAGCACTCATACTTCAACCTCACCCTTCGCGTGGCCGGCGAGGTGCCGGCTGAGCGGATGGGGAATAGCTCCCGCGCAGCGGGCTATCTTTCTCCGGGGAGGCCCTGGTGCCCTTCGGCCACGGGCTTCGCGGTGCGGCGACGGGAGGAGGACTCGACGGGCATGCAGATCGGATTCAGCGCGGCGAACGTCACCCCCAGCTACGGGATGGAGCGGCCCGGCGGGACGGGCAAGGCCTACATCCAGGGCGTCCATGACGAGTGCCTGGCCTCCGCGGCCTACATCGATGACGGCCAAGCCGGCATCGCCATCGTGGGCCTGGACACGCTCTCGGTCCCGCACTCGGTCGTGGATGCCGCCCGCGACATCATACAGGAGGCCATCGGCCTCTCGCCCGCCGGCGTCATGGTAGGTGCCTCGCACACGCACTCGTCGGGTCCCATCTCAGCCGGCTTCATCAGCGAGATCAACAAGGACTACGCGCACCACGTCGCGCGGCAGATCGCGACCGCAGTCATCGATGCGCATTGCACCGCCGAGGAGCTTCTGATCGGCGTGGGGACCGGCGAGGCGCCGGGCGTGGCCCACCCACGGCGGTGGCTGCTTACCGATGGGCGCATGGTCAGCCATCCGCGAGGGCAGTTCCAGGAGCTGATGGCGGAGCCGCAGTGCGAGAAGGACGACGTGGTGGGCGTGGTCGGCGCCGCGGACGCAGAGGGCAACCTGCGCGGCTGCATCGTGAACTTCGCCTGCCACGGCACGACGGGCCTGGGCGCCGGGGGCGTCGCGTCCTCGGACTGGATTCACTTCCTCCGGCGGGCGCTCAAGGGCGTCTTCGGCGAGGACTTTGGGGTGGTGTTCGTCAACGGCGCCTGCGGCGACATCACCCAGATGGACAACACCGCGCCGGACGACTACGTGCAGTCAGGGCCTATCGCCGCCCGGCGGGTGGGCATGACGGTCGCCGGGGAGGCGCTGAAGGTCCTGGTGCAGATGGGCTTCGTGGAGCACGCGCCTGTCGCCAGCGCCCGGAGGGTCATCCACCTGCAGCCGCGGGAGATCACGGACGAGATGCTGCAGTGGGCCCACGAGCATCTGGAGAGCGAGGAGACGGTGGAGGGCCGGTGGTTTCCCGACCGCGTGTGGGCCAGGGAGTGGATCGAGCTGGCGAGGATCAACGAGGAGGAGCCGGAGATCCCCGCGGAGGTCCAGGCGCTGGCCATCGGCCGCGCGGCGTTCGTCGCCAACACCGCGGAGTACTTCAGCCAGCTCGCGGCGCAGATCAGGCGCGGGAGTGAGGCCGACCCGACCTTCGTCGTCTCGCTGGCCAACGGCGCCATCGGCTACGTGGGGCCGAGGGAGGCCTACGCGGAGACCTACCTGCCGGCCGAGGGGCAGCCGTTCACCGGCGGCTACGAGACCACGCCGGCGCGCTCGTCGAAGGTCGCCCCGGGCGGCGGCGAGCAGATAGCGGAGGCCTGCATCGAACTAGTGAACTCCATGGACCTGCCCGAGAGCTAGCTCGGCTTGAGGATGCGCCTGTAGCGGCAGCGACACGGAGCGGGTCGCCGGTCCTGTGGTCGTTTGCGGCAACGGCGTCCGCGGGCGATGGTAAGCTGAGAGCCCCTCGGGTGTGGGGCGCGTGGCGGGACCGTGGCCGCAGGCGGTTCGCTTGCGCATGTGCCCTATGTTCAACG
>JBNGDZ010000656.1:0-2474 GCA_049975765.1 Armatimonadota bacterium | reverse complement strand
ATCCGCATGACCAGCTCCAGGATCCTGACAGTCAGGCGCGGTGCCCGCCGGGGGCTGGGGTTGAGCCTGAACTCCCGCGGCATCGTTACCGGCTGGGTGGTGGTCGCGCTGGTGGCCCTGCTGGGCGCCGCGGCGCTGGCGATCGACATCGGCTCCCTGGTCGTCGCCGCGCAGCGATGCCAGGATGTCGCCGACAGCGCCGCACTGGCGGCGGCCGCAAGCCTGCCTGGCGCGACCGAGGTCCGGACGGTGGCTCTGGAGACGGTCTCGGCGAACAACACCGAGGCCTTAGGCTGGCAGGTAACCTGCAGCGAGGCCGACGTGCAGATGCTCAGCCCCGGCGAGGTCGTCTCCAACGAGCCCCTTGGGCCATTCGCCTACGGAGTCGAGGTTACCGTACACGCTCCGGTCGATTTCGGCTTCGCACGGGTGCTCGGCCTGGAGGGCGTGACTGCCCACCGGAGCGCCGTGGCCGTGCGCGGGATGGTGGACCAGGTGCCGATCTGCCCCATGTGGATCGATTCCGCCACCGAGCTCAACTACGGCGTGCAGCAGGAGCTGCTCATGGCCGATGGCCCCAGCTACGAGGGCATCCCCGGCTCCTTCGGCTTTCTAAGTCCGCCCGACGGATGCACCGCCAGTTGGTTTGAACTGCTGGAGGGTTACGGGCTCAGCGAGCAGGACTACCAGACCTCGTTCGTCTCAAAGGAAGATACTCTCACCGCGTATACCGGAGTTAACGTCGGCGGCTGGGTCAAAGCTCTCTCAAACGACAAGGGCTGCTCCCGGCTCGAGCGTGCGACCGATCCCGACGGCAACTGGGCCGACGACACCTTCGAGGCCTATCAACCGGACAACCCGCGCATCCTGCTGGTGCCGCTGGTGAACTACATCGGCGACAGCGGGACAAACGCCACCTTTGAGATCGTGAGCTTCGCCGCCTTCTGGCTCGAGGACGTGGACGGGACGACCGACGACAAGAAGATCATCGGTCGGTTCATCGACTACTTTGACCTCGCGGGCGGCGACGTGGACAGCGGCCTCACCGACTCATCGGGGCTCTTTGCCGTGAAACTCGTCCAGTGAGCTCGCGGCACTCGGTCGCAGTGCCATGTCCTGATCCGGCGCACAGATCCGGTCACCCATGAGCGGACAGGGCGCGCACTTTCGAGGTGGATGAGGCGACGGTCCCGTCGTCGGCAATGCGCTCGCCCAGCAGGAGTCTACCATGAGGCATTTGACCAGACGACAGGCTCTCGGTCTGGCCATCATCATTGCACTGATCGCCGCAGGCTTGGTGTACGTGGTTCTCCAGGCGAAGACCGAGCCGCCCACCGAGCTTGCTGGAGAGGTCACGGTGCTCGTGGCAGATGAGGACATCGACGCCTACGAGACTATCACCTCCGACATGGTCACCACCGAGACCGTGGATCAGGCAGCCGCGCCCGCGGGCGTGCTCTCCTCGCCGGCCGAGGCGATTGGTCGCATCGCCGGCACGCCGATCAGACAGGGCGATCACATAACCCGCCGGATGGTCGAGACGCGCAGCCCGGAGGCCGGGCTGACCTTCGCGATCGAGCCCGGCATGCGGGCTGTCACGGTTGCGCTTGACCCCGTCTCGGGCGTGGGTGGGTTCGTGCTCCCTGGCGACCATGTGGATGTGCTCGCCACCTTCGAGCGCGACAATGTTGGGATGACCCGCACGATCCTGCAGGACGTCGAGGTGCTCGCGATAGGCGAGCAGACCACCCGCCCCCGATCTCGCGTTGAGCAGCAGACAGACGAAGACGCTGAGGAGGACGCTCAGGCGCCTGCCACCGAGCAGGTCAAGAACGCCACGCTGGCGGTCGATCCCGAGCAGGCTCAGTCGCTGATCCTGGCGGCGTACAGGGGCTCGCTCCACCTCATCCTGCGTCCTCCGGAGGACGAGAGCTACGTGGCGCTGGCCGGGCAGACTGACTGGCAGCTCATGGGCCTGCAGGAGCCTGCTCCTGCGAAGGAGCCTGAGAAGCCCGCGCCGCCGGAGGAGCGCTATGTGGGCATGGGCTATCCGCCAATGACGTGGCAACAGGGACCACAGCCGGCCGCGGAGCCCGAGCCCGCTCAGCCGACCGTCGAGATCATCCGTGGGACCGAACGCGAGGTCATCTCAACCCAGTGAGCGCGGGAAGACGACCGACGACATGCAGGATTGGGCTTGGTCAGCGCTCGTCCGGCCAGATGTGTGATCTCGTGACTGCGAGGGCTATCAAACGCCCGGGATACCGCATGGTGGCAATCCGACGGAGTCTGTTAGGCCAGCATTATCGGCGAAGGGGCGGTGCTCGCATAGCCAATGCGGTCAGGGGCGTGGTCCTGGCCGTGCTTGCGGTGATGATGGCTGCAGCGACTGTCAGCGTGGGAGCCCCGCAGGAGGCGGGCCCGGGCAGCGCGCAGGCCCTGATGCTGGAGGTGGATCGCAGCGTCATTCTCAA
>JBNGDZ010000655.1:1106-2487 GCA_049975765.1 Armatimonadota bacterium | reverse complement strand
GCGTAGACCAGGCACAAGAAATCGAAGTCAGTGTCTTGGGGAATGAAGACCCTGTCGCGTCGATTCCGGGTGAAATTATCCCCAAAGACATTTTCTATACCTTCGCAGAAAAATACATCAACGATACGGCTGAACTGCTTGTGCCAGCCCAGGGCGCTGAGCTTGTCAAAGAGCCGGGTGCGGCGACGGTCATCGACGACGTCATAGGCTATGGCGACGTACTGGCGCGGCATGCAACCACCTCCTCGGCGAGCACGGAGGCGACGGCCCGGACCGTCCTCGGCTACGCCAGCCTGCGAAGACGGCCGGCCGAGGCCCCGCGAGGTCAGTAGATAGTGAAGGGCGTGTAGACCTCCAGGTCGCCGGTGATCACCTTGGACAGGATGCGGGCCTGCAGCTCGAACATGCGACCGTAGGCGAGGGTGTATCCGAAGGCCGGGTGGGTGGCCTCGGTCCGCTTGCGATGATCCCAGGCCTTGAAGAAGACGCGGCGCCCGGCCTCGGTGAGGAAGCACCCGCCCACGCGGCGGCGGAAGTGCCCCGGCTGCACCATCGCGGTGTTGATCATGCGCCGGACCACGCTGTCGGCGATGATCGGGCGGAACTCCTCCATCAGGTCGAGCGCGAGTGCGGGTCGCCCGTACTTGCTCGAGTGCAGGAAGCCGATGTAGGGGTCGAGGCCGGCAACGCTGATGGCGGCGATGACCTCGCTGGTGAGCATGGAGTAGGCGAAGCCCAGCAGGGCGTTGACGGGATCCTGCGGCGGGCGGCGGGTGCGCTGGCGGAAGCGGAACTCGGGAGCAGACGAGACGAGCAGGGCATCGAAGACCGCGAAGTAGGCCGCGGCGCCCTCCCCCTCCATGGCGCGAAGTGCCTCGCGGGTGTGGGCGGTGGGCAGGCGCCGCATGACCCGATCGATGTCGTCGGCCGCCACGCCAAGCTCTTGGCCGGCGCTGTCACGCGCGGCGCGGCGCAGGATGGTGCGCATATTATGCAGCTTGCCCCGCACCATCTCACGGGCGATTTCCAGGCACCTGTTCTCGTCGAAGTGAGCCGCTGCCTGGCTGAGGCGGAGGTGCACGTTCTTGTGCCACTCCGGGACGAAGCGGCCCTGGTAGCGGCCGTAGTAGGACAGGTAGTGGACCTCGACGTTCGCGTCCAAGAGCATGCGAAGCACCTGCGTGGAGACCTGGACGCCACCGACCAGGACGAGCTGATCGATCTCGCGGGCGGGCACGGAGGCGATCTCGTCGCCCTTCTTCATGATCCGCAGCTCGCCGCCGCGCTTGCGCAGGTAGGCGCCCTGCTCGTCGATGACGAGGCTGCGGCCGAGCCGGGCCGGGATTCCCGGCCTCGTTGGCGGCTCGTCACGGTCCTCGAG
>JBNGDZ010000655.1:0-1096 GCA_049975765.1 Armatimonadota bacterium | reverse complement strand
CCGTTGCATCGCTCGTCTGCGACCGGGTCGGGCACGCGTCCGGAGTGCAGGATCTCCCAGGCGCGGCGCATATGGTTGCGGACCTTCTCCCGCAGACTGGAGGTGAAATCGACGCGCCGGCGGCTGCGGGAGTCGATGTAGTGGATAAAGCCGTGGTCGAGGGAGGTGTCCAGCGCCTCCTCGAGGATCATGGCCTCGGCGCATAGCTGCAGATCATCGTTGAGGCTCTGCTTGAGGTGGCCGGACTTATACTCGATGGGGAGGAGCCGGTCGCCGTCCTCGAGGGCGTCAACGACGGCGATAAGGCCCAGCTCGTCGGACGAGACCAGCTCACCGCGAAGCTGGAGGCTATCGTGGCGGCGCACTTGCTGGCGTCGATTGCGCTTCTCCTCCTGGAGCTTGCCCCGGAGGGTGTGGACGTTGTAGTCGTCGAGCTGCTCGATCACGCGGTAGTAGAAGTTGCGGGGGCAGTAGGCGATCTCAGCAAGCGATGATACCGGTAGGTAGTCGATCCCCTCTGCGAACATCTCGATCCCCCTCTGCGGTCAGGATCACGCGCGGCGGCACTGGCCCATACCCATGGTGGTGCGGTAGCCGACGCCGGCGAAGAAGGCGTAGTCGGCGAGGCAGTTGAGCGTGCGGCACAGCAGCTCCGGCACCTCGGCGGGAATGAGATACCCCACGCGCCCGACGAACCCGAGCAGCTTGTATGAGCCGAACTGCACCATCTCGGTGCGGATGTTGTGGTGGCAGATCATGGGCGCGCCGAGGTCCTCCGTGCCGTATGGAGGGAACTGCAGCGGTGAGAAGGCATTCCAGGCGCGCAGCAGCGATCCGAAGGCCAGCTCCGGCTGCGGCAGTACCAGGCTCTCGCCCGAGCGACGGAAGAGAGTTGGTGAGAGGAATGCGAGCTCGATTCTGCGGCTCTTGGAGGCTCGCCGGAGGAGCATGTCGTGGCTGCTGGTGAGGGTGTCGATCTCGGCGACCCGGACCTCGGCGCCGGCCAGCCCGAGGGTACGCCGGGTCTGCACGGCATCCTGCAGGGCCGCGATGATGCCCCTGGAGCTACCGGCGTCGAGGGTCGCGCACGAGAGCC
>JBNGDZ010000654.1:1075-2505 GCA_049975765.1 Armatimonadota bacterium | reverse complement strand
CGTGGCCGTCAACATGCCCATCCAGGGGACGGCGGCCGACATCATCAAGCTGGCGATGATCGAGCTTGCGCCGCGGTTGGCCGAGGCCAGTCCCCACAGCCGGATGCTACTACAGGTCCACGACGAGCTGGTCGTGGAGGTGCGCGAGGGCGAGGTGAATCAGATCGCCGGTCTGATCGAGGAGGTGATGGTGTCCGCGTATGAGTTGGATGTGCCTCTGGTGGTTGATGTTGCCGCGGGGATGAACTGGCGTGACATGTCTGAGCTGTGACGTTGGACGCTTTGAGCACGCGATCGAGACCATGACGTTGAAATGGCAGGGAGCGGACCGTCCGTCGATCGCCTGGCGGCTGTCACGGGCGGGCGGGTGAAGGAGGACCTCACCGATGTGTGCCTGGGATTTCGAGGACGATGATCAGGAGGAGCAGGCGTCCGGAGAGGCGCAGACTGACGAGGAGCAGGAGCTGGAGGAGCAGGCGGACGTGGAGGCGGAGGAGGCACAGGAGCCCGAGGAGTCTGAGCCCGAGGCCGAGATGCTGACAATGGAGGACGTAGATCTCGACGACGTGGGGCCGGCGGACCTGCAGGTGGGCGACATCGTCACGGGCCTGGTTGTGGCGGTCAACGAAGAGGGGGTGCTGGTGGATATCGGCGGGAAGGCCGAGGGGATCGTGCCCATCTACGAGTTCCTGGATCGCTCGGAGATGCCCCAGCGAGATGATGAGATCGAGGTGGCGGTGGCGAAGCTGCGCGACGATGATGGCATGACGGTTCTGTCGAAGAAGCGGGCGGACTACGAGCGCGTGTGGAACCGCGTCATGCAGGCGCTGGAGACTGGCGAGGTTCTGGACGCGATGGTCACCGACCGCGTGAAGGGCGGGCTGCGGGTGGACCTGGGCGTTCCGGGCTTCGTACCGGCCTCGCACGTGGCGACGCGGAACATCCGCAACCTGGACCGCTTCGTGGGACGCTCGCTGCGTCTGAAGGTCTTGGAGGCCGACCGGCACCGCAAGAAGGTGGTGCTCTCGCACCGCGAGGTGGTTGAGGAGGAGCGGAAGAAGCGGAAGCAGGAGACGATGGCCAAGCTCGAGGAGGGCCTGGTCTGCGAGGGCAAGGTGCGGAACATCACCGAGTACGGGGCCTTCATCGATCTCGGCGGGGTGGACGGGCTGCTGCACATCTCGGAGATGGCGTGGGGGCGGGTGGATCACCCCTCGGACGTGTGCAGCGTCGGTGACACGCTGCGCGTGGTGGTGCTGGACATCGACCGGGAGCGCGAACGGATCTCGCTGGGGCGCAGGCAGATTCTGCCCGATCCCTGGAAAGTGGTGGGCAAGAGGCTGCGACCTGGCCAGACCGTCAGCGGACGGGTCAGCCGGATCGTGCGCACCGGGGCCTTCGTGGAGCTTCCCGAGTTCGAGGTGGAGGGT
>JBNGDZ010000654.1:0-1065 GCA_049975765.1 Armatimonadota bacterium | reverse complement strand
GGCGCATCGAGAACCCCTCGGAGGTGATCGAAGAGGGGCAGGAGCTGGACCTGAAGGTCCTCAAGCTGCGGGCGCAGGCGCGCCGCATGACGCTCTCGCTTGTCGCGGCCGTGCAGGAGAAGGAGCGGCAGGAGTACCAGAAGTACATGGCCGACCAGGAGGCGCCGGCCACGACGCTTGGCGACCAGTTCGCAGACGTGTTGGGTGCAGTGGCCGCGGAGCTGGATGAGGACGTGGGCGGCCCGGCCAAGGCGAGCGAGGCTGAGAGCGCCGCAGAGGCGACTGCGGAGGAAGCTGAGAGTGCCGAGGGGGCCGAAGCCGCCGGGGAGGCTGAGGGGGGGGCGCCGCAGGATTCGGTCGAGGGCCAAGAAACTGTGGAGGTCGAGGGAGGCCCCGAGGAGGGCGACGAGGAAGAGGCCCCCCAGACATCTGCCGAGGGGGAGGCGGCGGGCGAGGAAGACGATGAGACCGAGGCCGACGACGCCGAGGATGACGAGCAGTAGGCAATCATTCACGACGCCCGCAGATGTCGGAGGCGCCTCGTAGTGGTAGTCGTCGGGATCATCGGCCCGATCGCCTCGGGGAAGTCAGTTGTGGCCGATGAGCTGGAGCGGCTGGGCGCGGCGGTGATCCGCGCCGATGAGGTGTCGCGGGAGCTGCTGCAGCCCGGGAGCGAGCTGCTGGCCGAGGTCATCGAGGAGTTTGGCGACGAGTTTCTGACGGACGACGGATCGCTGGACCGGCCGGCGTTGGGCGCGGCAGTCGTCGAGGACGATGAGGCGCGGAGGCGGCTGGAGCGTATCGTCCATCCTGCGATGGTGCGCAGGGTGGCGGAGGTGCTGGAGGAGACACGCACCGCGGGGGGAGCGCCCGTAGCGGTGATCGAGGCCGCGAACCTGGTGGAGATGGGAGCACTGCCGCTGGTGGATGTGACCGTGATGGTCACGGCTCCCAGGGAGGAACGCATCAGGCGGCTGATGCTTCGGGACGGGATGGGGAGAGCGCGGGCCGAAAGATTTGTGAACCTGCATGAACGGATGCGGATTGGGGAACACTGTACTGACC
>JBNGDZ010000653.1:0-2520 GCA_049975765.1 Armatimonadota bacterium | reverse complement strand
GCGTCGAAGCCGTCATCGAAGTGGGCCAGCAGAAGCGTATGCTCGTCCGCGGACGGCGCGTCTGTCTGTCCGTGGCACGGGCAGGCCGCGGCCAGAGCCGCTACGATCGACAGCATGGCAACTGCGCGCACTCTGCGCACCTCCCAGGTCGCCCCCATCGCGGGGCCATCGACAGGACATCGGCTCAAGACGGCTGCTGCGCCCCCCTGGGGGCTCTTCCCGGCGCTCAGATATGGCAGGTCCAGCCCCCGTCGATGTCGATGATCGAGCCCGACATGTAGCTGGACTCGTCTGAGGCCAGGTACACCGCCAGTCCCGCGAGGTCCTCGGGGCGGCCCACCCTTCCCAGGGGCACCTGGCTGCGGATCTTCTCGCGGAAGTCCGGATCCTGCAGCATATCGCTGGTCATCTCGGTCTCGAACGTCCCCGGGCAGATGGCGTTCACCGTGATGCCGCTGGGCCCGAACTCGAAGGCCAGCGATCGTGTAAGCTCGATCACGCCACCCTTGGCCACGCAGTACGCAGCCGACTGCTCGAAGGCATCGTGACCTGCCACGGAGGCAACGTTGATGATCCGCCCACCCTCCGACATGTGCGGGATGGCGTGCTTCGCCATCAGGAAGTAGCCGGTGAGGTCCACGTCGAGGACCTCCTGCCAGCTCTCGAGCTTCGTCTCGGTCACGGGCGTCCGCCGGTAGATGCCCGCGTTGTTAAGCAGGATGTCGATGCCCCCGAAGTCGTCCACGACGTGTCCGATGGCCTCCCGGATTCGGTCCTCGTCCGTGACATCCACCCGGTAGTACCTGGACTGCACCCCGCACTCGCCGGCAATCTGCCGACAGGTCTCAGTGGCGTCGATCACGTCGAAGATCGCTACATTCGCCCCGTGGTCGGCCAGCCCCCGCGCCATGGCGGCCCCGAGGCCCCTGGCCGCTCCGGTCACGATCGCTGTCCTGCCCGCCAGATCGAACATCTTCACCAGCCCCTCGCTCACCTGTGGCAATGCGTGCTCATGAGGAGAGTTCGGTACCGTAAGCAGGTCTCCTACCGGGGTGCCTCAGAGCCGATCGCCGCCCTCGCGAAGGCCTCCTCGCGCGTCAGGGAGCCCTCCATCGGCCCGCGGACGGCGGCGGCAGCCGCGCCACAGGCGTTGGCCAGACGCCCGCACTCCTCCAGCGTCAGCCCCTCGGCGAGCCCCACCACAAAGCCCGCGTCGAAGCAGTCGCCCGCGCCGGTCGGATCGACCGCCTCCACGGGGTAGCCCGGGACCTCCACCACGCCCTCGCGCGTGATCACGGCGCAGCCCTCGGCGCCGCGTTTGAGCGCCACTATCTCCACGCCGCGGTCCAGCAGCGCCTGACAGGCGTCCTCGGCCGTGGAGGTCTCCGTCAGGACCTCGGCCTCCGAGGCGCTGGGCAGCACCAGCGACGCGAGCTGCAGCACCGGCTCGCATACCTCGCGGACGGCCTGCTCCCCGCCGAGCAGCTCCGGCCGCAGGTTCGGGTCCAGTGAGATGCTCGCCCCCGCCTGGTGCGCAAGCGTTGCGGCGCGGTAGCAGCCCTCACGCATGCGCTGGCCCGCCGACAGCGAGGAGCCGCATACGTGCAGCCACCGGCAGCCCTCGAACCACTCCGGCGGCGGCTCCGGCAGATTGCTGGCGGCGGAGTTGCCGATGTGGAAGAGGAAGCGCCGGTCGCCGTTGCTGAAGTAGGTCACGAAGGCGCAGCCGGTGGAAACCTCGTCCACGACCGCGACGTAGGTGGTGTCCACGCCATGTTCCTCGAAGCGGCGGATGTCCATGCGGCCGAAGTCATCGTTCCCGACCGCGCCGATGAACCCCGCACTCCGGCCCAGCAGCGCGCACTGGTCGGTGAAGATGGCGGGCGCGCCGCTGGGGAAGGCCCCGGCGAACACTCCCGGCTCGTCGAGCGGCTGGTCCACCTCCATGCGCATCACGTCCACGATGAGCTCGCCGACGGAGATGATCTCGGGCACGCGAATCCCTCCGAACGTGCGTCGTCAAGTACCGTGCGGTCTTTCCGCGGGGATGGGAGAGGGACCTTCGCGGGGCGCGAGGCCCGCAACGGCAATCCCTGACGCCGAACGGCTGGGCAGCGGCACCTGGCTCCCCCGGGAGACGCGCATTGAGACGCAGCATGGGAAGGTCCCTCCTGCCAGCGTACTGAATGACATACATGGACGCGTTGAGAGGTCGAGATGTAGCTACTGAAGGGAGAACCATGCGAATAGGACGGCTAGCCGCCATTATGGGCGTTCTCGCGCTGTTGCTCGGATCCGGGACGGCGTTTGGCGCGCATGGATACGCCAACACCACCTTCGGGCAGGGGCACGAGAGGTCACCCGGAATCTTCGTCAGAGTCCCCGGTGTTCCCGGCACAGCCGATGCCTCGGGGCATCGCGACTTCGTGAAGTGCGTCAGCTTCCTGCTGGTCCCTGATGATGGTGAGGGCCAGAGCCGCTTCACGATCATGAAGCGCTTCGACAAGGCCTCGCCAAAGC
>JBNGDZ010000652.1:0-2529 GCA_049975765.1 Armatimonadota bacterium | reverse complement strand
TCGGCGCCGAAGCTCAGGACCTGCTCCTCCTCCTTGGGTCGGCGGCCGGCGACCACGATCCTCTCCGCCCCCACAACCTCCCGCGCCAGATAAGCCGCCGAGAGGCCTACCGGGCCGTGGCCGGTCACCAGCAGCCGGCAGCCCTCGTCGGCGCCGATGGAACGCAGGTAGCTGAGCACCTCCTTGAGCGTGATCAGCGTCACAGCCTGCGCCGGCTCGATCTGCGGCGGCACCACCTGATGGCCCACGTGCACCGTCGGCCCCGGCGGCGAGCCGTCCTGGATGTGACTCCGCCGGTCCGAGACCAGGCCGAACTGAGCCATCGCGCCCCAGTAGGACTCGTAGCCGGGGAGCTTGAGCATCGGCCGCAGCACCTGGTCGCCCTCGCGCAGGTACCGGCAGTGAGGCCCGAGGTCCACCACCTCTCCCACTGCCTCGTGCCCCAGCAGTATCGGACAGTCCTTTTCGCTCACGCCGAAGAGCTGGCAGTCGCGCAGGTGTCTGTCCGTGGCGTTGCAGATGGAGAACGCGGTGACGCGCACCAGGGCCTCGTAGGCACCCGGCTCCGGCGGCTCAGGGACCTCCCGCCATGCGACCTCTCCGCAGTGCTCGATGACGACTGCCTTCATTGCGGCCACTCCAG
The DNA here is from genome assembly GCA_049975765.1 of Armatimonadota bacterium. GTDB lineage: Bacteria > Armatimonadota > Zipacnadia > Zipacnadales > UBA5352 > JAYENL01. Next base: position 1,886 of record JBNGDZ010000652.1, on the reverse strand, counting down.
GACCACGCCGAGGCACTCCTCGGGATGGAAGACCGCCAGATCGTAGGCCTCCTGGCAGCGCTCGACGGGGAAGCGATGGCTGATCAGCGAGGCGGCGTCGAACGTGCCCTCGGCGATCTTCTCCAACGTCATGGGCTGGGTGCCGCCGGTGGAGCAGGGAAAGTGCATGGTGATCTGCTTGCCGTGCGCCGTGTTGTAGTGAAAGTCCACGCGACCGGGGTACCATCCCTGCCACACGACCTTGCCCCGCGGCGCTACGAACTCCAGCGCCAGGTCGGTGACCTTCCCCGCCTGCGTGGCCTGCGCCACCACGCTGAAGCCGGGCAGGTCGCGGTCGTCCAGCCACGCCCGTAGGTCACTATGCTCCGTGAAGCCCTGCGCTCCCCGCGCCCCCAGCACCTCAGCACGGTCCTCCACCAGGTCCAGGCCCACGACCTCGGCGCCGGTCGCCATGGCCCACTGCGCGTAGGCCAGGCCCACCATCCCCAGGCCGATGACCAGCACGGTGTCATCCGGCTGAACGCCGGTGATGTTGACGCCGTGCATTCCCGTCCCCCACAGGGTGCACAGAGACGCCTCCTCGTCCGAGCAGCCCTCCGGTATAGGATGCGCTCCCCTGGGGGTCGTGATCACCCGGCTGGCGTGGGTGCCCCACACAATCTCAAGCTCCGGCTCAATCAGCCTGCTGCTCACTGAGGTCACCGCCACGCGCTGGCCGACCTCAAGCGGCGCGCAGTGGTCGCCGGCCCACTCAATGACGCCGCCGCCGTTATAGCCCGTGATCAGCGGGAAGGTCCCGTTGTGCGTGCGGATGCCGCGGAAGATCGAGCCCTCGGTGCCGGCGCTGATGCCGCTCACGTTCATCCGCACCACCAGCTCTTCGGGTCCGGGGTCCTCGTAACTCACCTCCACCAGCTCCGCCGTGTCCGCCTCCGGGAAGCAGATCGCCTGCGCCTCAATCGCCATGTCCAGATGCTCCTCCATTCAAGTTGGGTGGGGCACGTTCCGCCGGGTCAGGGCCGTGCGATGCGGTAGATATGCACTGCCAGGCCGTCAAAGTGATCGCTGAAGCCGCCCTGGTCGGCCTCGATGCTCCGGTCCTCGTCCACGACCTCAACGTCGCTGCCCGGCGCAAGACCCTCGACCGTGATGGTGGCCTCGCCCCCCTTCGCCGACGGGTCGAAGTTCACCGCGAACAGGTAGAGTCCATCATCGGCCTGCTTGGCCAGCACGTCGCACATCAGGTCAGGCTCGATCGCCATGCCGACCTCTCTCTGGCAGTCCCGCCCCAGCAGCGCCGGGGTCAGGCGCGTGATCTGGTCGTTGATCTCCCGCATCGCCGCCACGTTCTCGTCCGGCGTGCCGAACTGCCTGTACTCCGGCTGCCAGATGTGCGTGAAGTAGCCGATGGCCGTCGCGCCCGCGACCACCGCGCTCCACACCTCGCAGCGAATGTGCTCCGGCGTCACGTCCGGCTGTCGCTCCGCGCTGACCCACTGGCTGCCCTTGGAGGTCTCGATCCAGGCATAGACCGGCCGGTCGCCGGCCAGAGCCACGAGCTGCTCCGTCCCCTCGTGCACCAGGTGCAGCCACTCCGGCCGCCCCCAGCCGTAGAGCGGGTAGACGTCGAAGCCCATGACGTCCGCAGCCTGGGCGTAGGCGGGATAGAGGCTCTCGCGCTGCTCCTGCGACCACTTCTCGAAGTGCGGCATGAAGTTCGCCGTGACGGTCATGAACACCGGTCTCCGCGCGCCCGCCTGCTTGATGGCCCGGTACTTGCGCAGCGTCTCCTCCGGCTGCTCGCGGGGCACGTTCCGCGGCGGGCTGAGCAGCACGTTCTCGCCCTCCGCGTCGAAGCCCTCGATCTCGCCCACCGAGCCCCACAC
>JBNGDZ010000651.1:2253-2533 GCA_049975765.1 Armatimonadota bacterium | reverse complement strand
GGCCACTCAAGCTCTACCTCCAGACTGTACTCCTTGCCCGAAGTCTCCGTCTCTTCCTCGAACTTCACCTCAAGCTCGAGCCTGTCGGGGATGTCAACCGGCGTCTCCTCCCCGCCCTGTCTGAGGACGACGTTGTTCTGCTCGATCCGGTCGGCAAGGTCCCGCAGGAACGCGCACACCCGCGCCCTGTCAGCCGTCTCCTCGCTCTGGAATATGACGACTTCCTGCCCCATGCTCTCCCAGCTCTCCTTGTGGTCGTGATCAACTCGTGGGTGTACAT
>JBNGDZ010000651.1:0-2243 GCA_049975765.1 Armatimonadota bacterium | reverse complement strand
TTACGCGCCCGGAGCGCGAATTCCTGCAGCGCTGCGGGCGCGTCAGGTCCCTCCGGTATGCGCGGGCGCTCAGACCTCGAAGTTCTTGAGGAAGTCCACGGCGGTCTGGATGTCGTCCACGGGATTCTCGCCGACCTCGCGCTCGATGGCGAAGTAGCCGTCGAAGCCGTAGTCGTCGCAGAGAATGGTGATGAAGCGGTCCCAGTCCACCCAGCCCTCGCCGAACGGCACCTCCTCGCGCCGGCCGTCCTCGTGGACCAGGGCGTCCTTGGCGTGCACGTGCACCACGTACTCGCCGACCACGTTGAGGCCCTCGACGGGCTGGTAGAGGTCCATCCACTTCTGCCTGTCGTACTCCTCCCCGGCCTCCCGGGCGTAGCGCGCCGGCCACAGGATCAGGTTCGCCGGGTCCCAGTTGATGCGGATGGCGTCGGAGCCCACGGTCTCGATGAGCCGCTTGAGCACGTAGGGCGGCTCCGGGCCGGTCTCGATGGCCAGGCAGGCGCCCGCCGCCTCGCCGTACTTGGCGATCTGCTCATGGTGGCGCACGTGGTTCGCCCAACGGGGGTCGTTGACGTCCTCGGGCATGATGCCCACGTGCCCCTGCCAGATGCCGCACTCCAGGTCGGCGGCCAGCTCCAGGACCTTCCTGGCCTGCTCCAGCGCCTCGGAGCAGTCGTCCTCCTCCAGGTGCACATTCCCGCCCCAGGCGGAGACCGCGGAGATCTCCAGCCCCAGCGAGTCCAGGTGCCGCAGCAGCTCCCTGCGGTCCTGCTTGCTCATGTTGTCGGGCGCGAAGGGCCCGCCGCCGACGGAGAGGTGCACGCCGGTCACGCCCATCTCGGCGATCTTCTCGAAGCCCTCGTAGGGCTCCATGCGCAGCGAGTTGAGCATCACGGCTATGTTCAGATCCGCCATGGCTCTCCTCCATGCGTCTCGTTAGGTTAGTGGCGGGTCTTGCTTCGCCCGGTGGCGGCGGCAATCCTCCCGCAATCGAGACCTTCGCCGGATGGAGGCAGGTCAGGACGGTGGGATGCGCCGAATACTGCTGCCCTGAGCGGAGCCGCGAGCTGATCACAGCAGCCGGGAGGGCGATGCCACTGTGAACGAAGGGGCCCTGCGCGAGTACGAGCAACTGAGGACTGAACTGCTCCATGCGGACCGCCTGGTGCTGGAGGTGCTCTCCATCACCGTGGGGGCGTGGTGCCTGATCCTCGGCCAGGGGGTCTTGGCCCAGGAGCCGCTCATCTTCATCCTGCCACTTCCTCTGCTGAGCATCGCGCAGCGCTACGCCGCGGACAAGCGCTGGTGCATCTGGGTGATCGCGAGCTACCTCAAGCACTACATTGAGGTGCCGGGGAGTGGGATTCACTGGGAGACGCGGTTGCACCAGATGCGCACGTACTGCGACAGGCAGGGGGTGTTCTGCCCGGGCCAGAACATCGTGAGGGTGGAGTGCCTCTTCTTCACCGTGCTGGCCAGCCTGAGCCTGCTGGGCTTCATCTACTACGCGGGCAAGAGTCCGGTGCAGTGGTGGGGGTACGTGCTCGCGGGGCTCCTGTTCGCGAGTGTCATCTGGGCCGCCGCGAACAGCTACTTCCGGCTCTGCCGCGAAGGCCGCGAGGGTGCGCTGCTGGACGCGAGCTGGCCGGAACTCGAGGGTGCTGACGATCCTGCAGGCTCCACTGACGACGGCTCGGCACGCTAGCGAGAAGCCCTGTCCCGCCAGCCTCGGTCCGCGAGAGCCTGTCTGCTACATCCCCTGCACGGGGCGGCCGGTGCGGGTGATGGGCTGCTGGCCGACGGTGATTGTCACCGTGCCCTGCTGGCCGCCGCGCAGGTAGCCGACCTCCACCTCCGCGCCCACCGGCGTGTCGGCGATCAGCCGCGCGAGCTGGCTCACGGAGGTCACCGGCGTGTCTCCCCACCGGGTGATGACGTCCCCCGGCTGCAGGCCGGCCTCCATCGCCGGGTGGCCGCGGTAGAGCGCCTCCACGAACACGCCCGACTCAGCGCCGGGGGCGTAGCGGCGGATCAGCTCCGGCGACAGCTCGGCGGGCACGACGCCGATCCAGCCCCGGACGACGCGGCCCCGCTCGATGAGCTGGCGGGCCACGCCGCGGGCGACGTTGGACGGGACCGCGAAGCCCACCCCCTCCGACCCGCCGCTCTGGGAGGCGATGGCGGTGTTGATGCCCACCACCTCGCCGCGCAGGTTCACCAGCGGCCCGCCGGAGTTGCCG
>JBNGDZ010000650.1:0-2545 GCA_049975765.1 Armatimonadota bacterium | reverse complement strand
CCCATCCCCCCGGCCGCTCTGGAGCCGCCGCATGATCCCGCTTCGAGACAACATCCGGTCCCGCAGCTTCCCCTACGTCAACGTGGCGATCATCGTCGCCTGCGTCATCGTGTTCTTCCTGGAGCTGAGCGTGGGGTTGCGCACTGCCGTCGAGCAGTGGGCCTTCCGGCCCGGGGACCTTCTGCCCGGAGGCCCGTCCGGTCTGACCCACGCCTTCACCGCCCTCACGCTCTCGATGTTCATGCACGGCGGTCTGGTGCACATCCTGGGGAACATGCTCTTCCTGTGGGTCTTCGGCGACAACGTCGAGGACCGCATGGGACACCTCAAGTACCTGGTCTTCTACGTCATCTGCGGAGTCGCCGCCACCATCGCTCACTCCGCCTTCGCCCTGGTCACCGGGGCGTCAGGCGTGCCCATGGTCGGGGCCAGCGGCGCCATCGCCGGCGTGCTGGGAGCCTACTTCGTGCTCTTCCGCCACTCCCGCGTACGCACGCTCGTCTTCCTCTTCTTCCTCGTAACGGTCGTGGACATCCCCTCGCCCATGTTCCTCGTCTACTGGCTGGTCATCCAGCTCTTCAGCATCGGCATGAGGACCGGCGTGGCCTACCTTGCGCACATCGGCGGCTTCGGCGCAGGGTATCTGCTGGTGCGTTGGTTCGCCGATACACGTAGGCGACCGCCGCCCGACCAGCGGGAGTCGCCCCGACCCCCGCCACCGCCCCGCCCGCCTCGCATCACGCGCCTGCGCATCGAGTAGCACTTCAGGCGACGAGCAACGAGTGGCCAGCGACGAGCAACGACGGTGGGGGGCTGGCCGTCAGGAGAGGCGCGCTTTCCTGCCCGCCCCGCCGTTTGTCGTCCGTCATGCGGTTTGCACCGCCCGGTCTCCGTCCCGGCCCGGTCGTTGTCGTACCGTTTGCAGGGGCCGACTGTGCTCGCACGCCGCCGTTGCTCAACGCGCCTGCAGCCATGCCACGATGTTGCGCAGGAGCTGACCGCAGGCCTCCTGCGAGAGGCCCTGCGGCGCCACCTCGGCGCCGATCACGTAGCGATCCGGCGATGGCTGCACTACCAGCACTCCTCCACCGGCGTCCGCCTCGAGGATCGACGGGTTGCCGTCCTCGTCGCGGGCCAGCACCCTCCAGGCAGCATCAGCCCCGACGATGGTGTCGTAGGAGATGACGCCGGCAAGGGAGCCGACCTCGCCGGGCCGCGTGAAGATGGCGTGAGCCGGCGCCGTGACCTCTGCAAGCGCGCTTGAGGCGTTGGACAGCTCCAGCGGCAGCGGCAGGTAGCCGGCCTGGTAGCTGGTGTTCTGGAGCTGGATGACCGCCACGCGGCCCCCGGACGCGACGAAGTCGCGGAGCAGCGCCCAATCGTCCCGCAGACCACAGAAGTCCTTCTCATGCGCCTCGCTACCGATCAGCAGCGCTTTGTAGCCGGCAAGGGTCTCCGGGCTGACGTTCGGCAGCGCCGGCAGCTCAATGCCCAGCTCCTCCAGCGCAGCCGCCACGGGGTCCTCCTTCCCTGTCACCAGGCCCACGGAGTCGCCAATCTCGATAATGCGCTCCTCCCGCAGCCTGGCCGTGAGCGTCCCCTCGGTCTCGTGCACGCGATAGCGCACCGTGACCTGCCCCCCCGCCGTCCCGGTAAGGCTGAAGGCGGGGCCTGCCTGCACGCCGGATTCGGCCGTCCACTCCACCCGCATGGGCTCTGCCGAGACTCCGTCGGGCAGCGCCGCGATCTCGGCCATCGCCTGCAGGGGCTGGCGCGCGCGGTTGGCGACACGCACCGCCACCAGGCCCGGGCGGTCGGCGGCCATGTACACCGTCTCCGCCATGCCCACCTCGGGCTCGGGCGGCGGCGGAGCGGGCAGCTCGGTCATCCCCCAGTGCTGCATGGCGCTCAGGGCGAAGGGCGTCATGCGGATCTGCATGGCGTAGCCCTTGCCCGAGCCGGAGGGCCCCTGGTTGATGATCATGTCGCCCAGCGAGCGCACCAGCATCTCGCGGTAGATGTCCTCGCCCGCCAGATCATAGGCGTAGGCCAGGCCCTCGCAGGCCATGTAGGTGCCCGCGTGCGTGGAGCTGTCGTCGTACTGCGGGCACTGGGCGTACTGGAAGCTGTTGTCCTCGGGGTGCCACATGCGCCAGTGGATCCAGTCGGCGCTGCGCACCAGGGCGCTCTCCAGGTCCCGGTCGGCGTCGATCCGATCCAGCATCTTCAGCCCGGTCATGACCACGCCGGTCATGAAGGTCTTGCCGCCCATGTGCCGCACCTCGTGCTCGCACTCACCGATGCCGTGGATCAGCGTGCCGGTGCCTGGATCCTGTCGGGCGACGACGTTCTGGCAGAAGAGCCGGGCGGCGTTGAGATACCACGGGTGGGGCACGACGTGATAGCCGCCCAGCGCGGCGATCGTGGTCCACCCGTAGTTGCGGTGCACCCACTGCGACAGGCGCGTGGCCTCCTCCCGGGCCATCCAGTCCACCAGCAGCATGCCGGCGTCCAGGTAGCGTCGGTCGCCGGTCAGGCAGTAGGC
>JBNGDZ010000649.1:0-2562 GCA_049975765.1 Armatimonadota bacterium | reverse complement strand
GTGTACCTTCACCTGAGGCAGTCCGTCCAGCTCGGCCACGACCGCCTGGTTGTCCACCTCCAGCGCCTCCTCGATGGTCTTCCCCTTCACCATCTCGGTGAGCACGGAGCTGACAGCAATGGCGGCGCCGCAGCCGAAAGTCTGGAAGTTGATGTCCTCGATGACATCCGTCTCGTCATCGATCTTCATGGTGATCTTCATGATGTCGCCGCAGCGCGGGTTGCCGACCTCGCCGACGGCGTCAGCATCCTCCAGCACACCCACGTTCCGGGGGTTCTGGAAGTGCTCCATCACCTTCTCGGAGTACTGCATCCAGCCTCAACTCACTTGCTCTCAGGTGGTGTGCGTACCGCGCGCGGGGCCTCACCATTCACAGACCATTATAGCCAACTGACGCACCGCCGGCAACTTGCTTCCGCGCAGCCGGTGCTGCGAGACTGCCGGTCACGGTGTTGCAGCGGCGGGGTCATGCCCTCGTACCGCGATCGCGCAAGGTGTCCGTGGGTGCTGGCCGCCAGACCGTGAGCATCCGTGGGGCAGCCTTCCAGGCGGCCGCCGTCTTGCGCGGCGACGCGGGTGCGCACCCCCCATTGTGCATCGCCCACATCCCGGCGACCGGCGGTCCCGTCTGCCGTGCGAGGAGGCCGTCTGAGGCCCCGGCGTTGTCTGAGCCGCGAGGCACGAGTGAGGCCCGTCCGGGCCGGAGGTTCTACGGCCGCCCGTGTCTCCGGCGCGATCCTACTGCGGCCGCGGGACCGGCAGCAGCGTGACGGGCTGGGGCGGCGGGGCCTGCTCCAGCAGGCGGCGTGTCTCCGCCCTTAGCTCGTCATCCCTGATCTCGATGGTGGCCTCCTCCCGCGCCTGGCGCATCCATTCGGCCCGCGCGGAGGGGAGCTTGGCGCGGCGGATGCGGCCTATGATCTCCTCCCGCACCTCCTCCAGCGACTTATGGCCGGCCGGCTTGTGGCCCTCCACCTTCAGCAAGACCCAGCCGTCGGGAGCTTCAATCGGTCCGACAACCTCGCCCGTCTCGGCGGCGAAGGCGGCGTCGGTGATAGCCTCAGCGTAGTCCTCCCGCTCGAACCAGCCCATGTCTCCACCCTCCTCCGCGGTGGCGGGGTCGATAGAGAGGGCCTTCGCGAGCCCGGCGAAGTCGCCCCCGACGTCCAGCGTGTCCAGCACCGCCTCGGCGTCGGACTCGCTGTTGAGCATGATCATGCGGGCCTTCACACGCTCGCCGAGCTCGTAGTCGTCCCTGTGCTCCCGGTAGAAGTCCTTGATCTCCTGCTCGTCGATCGTCATGTGCTCCTGCGCCAGCCGATCCAGGAGCAGGTCGCGGTGCAGCATCTCCCGCAGCCGGTCCCGGCTGAGGCCCCTGCGTTCGAGCATGGCGTCCAGGTCCGCCTCCGAGCCCGCCTCCGCGACGGCTCGCTCCCATCGCAGCCGCATCTGCTCCTGCGTGACCTCAATGCCCGCCTCGGCAGCGGCCATGCGGATGAGGTGGCTGTCGATCATCTCCACCAGTGCCGACGGCCCCCGCCGGGCCTTCAACTCGCGTATGAGATCCCCGGCCGTGATCGCCTCATCGCCCACGCGGGCGACGACCGCGCCCTCGTCCAGGGGCGTGCACGAGCCCATGGCACCGACCAGCAGCGCTCCCAGGGCGGCGATGGTGATGGCTCGGATTCGGCGCAGCACGCGTCGATGCAGCATCCCAAGCATGCTATCCCTCACATGACCTCCGCTCGCCCCGGGCGGGGACGTGGACGAGTCTGCCATTACACTCATAGAACCATGCTGAGCCCCCGCCCACCTCGACCCACGCCAGTAGTCGCTCCAGCAGCTCGTAACCCCAGAAGAAGCCGGGGAGCTCCTCCACGTACTCAATGAGGACCGACCTTGCACGCACCTGCACGTAGCCGCGGAGGTCGCGCTCCGGCGTCCGCACCGGCCGCACGATCAGCCGCTTTCCCGTCGTCGCCTCCACCTGCGCGATCCGGGCGTCGATGTCCATGTCGCGGTTAGCTACGAGCTACAAGCTACGAGCTACAAGCCGACGGCTACGGCGAACGGCGTGCCACTCCTGCCGGACCGAAGCATTCCCCCTCGAAACGCCGGATCCTGTCCATCTTGTCCAGACGCTGTAGCGGTCTCCGCAGTTGCCGTCATCCCACCCAGATCGGGCTCGACCACGCCATCTGCCCGTTGGCCTGGGTCACGCGCACGTAGTAGTAGTCCGCCCCCTCACCGGATCCCTCATCCTCCACCTCCATCGAGGCCTGATAGGACTCCGGCAGCACAAGGCGCTCGATCTGGAAGTTCTCGCTGGTGAAGGGCCCGGTGAACTCGGTCACCGACTGCGCCGCCAGCTCCCCCAGCGGGCGCTCCACGACCTCCTGTGACGGCTCGCTGATCTCCAGCCTGATGGTGGCGTCGGCAGGGCCCTCGATGTCGAAGTACATCCGCTTGGTGGGGTCCTCAGCGAATGCGCCCTCGCGCGCCGTAAAGGACTCCCAGCGGCAGGTGGTGTCAGTGCGCTCGAGCACCCGGTCGCGGCGGCTC
>JBNGDZ010000648.1:0-2566 GCA_049975765.1 Armatimonadota bacterium | reverse complement strand
TCCTCAGGCCCTCGTGGAGCAGCTCAAGGACGGTGGGCTGATGGTCATCCCCGTCGGCGAGGAGGGGTGGACGCAGAAGCTGTATCTGATCGAGAGGAAGGGCGACGAGCTCGAGAAGACCGAGCTCGCGGACGTGATCTTCGTGCCCATGGTCCACCAGGAGGATACGGAGCAGTAGCCTGGGCCGGGGAACGCGATCCGTGCGGGCCCCCTCCGCCGGGCGGCCCGCGTCGCTGTGTGCATCATCGCCGGGTGAACACCCGCACGGTGGGTCCGTTGCCGGTGCAGACCTCGTAGGCCTTCTCCCAGCCCCAGGCCCCATCGAAGAGCGTACGGTAGAACCTGTGCCGCTGCTCGAACTGCGGCGCCAGCCCACTGCCGGGAGGCGGCGGGAGGCGCGTGAAGCGCCCGAACTCGAAGAATCGGGCGTAGGCCGTGGAGCTGGTGACGATCCAGTCGGCGTCGGTGTCGCGCAGGAAGCTCTCGGTGTACTGCATATCCCGCCCGGCGAAGGTCCGGAGACCGGCGTAGAGGCGCCGGACGCGCTCCGTGCGCAGGTCCTCAGTCAGCGCATCCACCTCCTCCTTCTCGACCAGGCGCGGGACGTCGATCCAGTCCACGCTGACCACGGCGTCGTCCGGCAGCCGAGCATTCAGCCACTGGCGCGCGACGGCCAGGCTGTCGGGCACCATCGCGACGCGGTACCCCCAGAACAGCCCGCACGCCGCCGAAGCCACCAGCACTGCGGCGCACAGCCGGCGGTAGGCGCGCCTCACACCGCCACTCCCGACTGCTCCGCACGCCACAGCCACCGCCAGGACGGGATAGAGCCCGAACAGGTACTGCAGCGACTGCTTCCTGGCCGGAGCAGCCATGGCGAACACGGCCAGTGCCGCGGCCGCCAGCACCGGCCAGCCGGGATCAGAATGGCGGCCCCTCGCGGCCAAGAGCACCAACCCCACCAGGGCCAGAGGGACCAGGGCCGGATCGGCGGTGACGAGCAACTCGAGCTGGCCCAGCACGGGCACGCCCATCATCCCCAGGTGGCCGCGGGCCATATGCGCTCCCTCGTAGGCCAGGCCCTGCCAGTAGTGCCCCGGCGCGAGCAGCCATCCCGGACAGCCCACGAGGAACGCAGCCACACCCCATCCCGCCATGGTGCCCAGCAGCCGCAGGCGGCGAGGCCACGAGTCAGCCGCCAGCGCCGCGGCCACGAGCAGCGGGAGAGCGAGAGCCACCGCAGTGTACTTCGTCGCCGTCGCCAGGCCGGCGAAGAGACCGGCCAGTAGGGCACTGCGCCGCGGCCGCTGACGGCGCGCCACGCGAGCGGCCTGAACCAGCGCCAGCGCCAGCCACATCATCATCGCGACGTCCGGGAGGCCGTAGCCGCTGTACTCCAGCGTCCCCAGCGCGCCCCCGAACCCCGCGGCGGCCAGCAGCCCCGAGCCCCGTCGCTCGAGCATCTCCGTCGCCAACCGGTACACCGCCCACGCGCAGACGCACCAGCACGCCACGCTCACCAGCCGGGCCGGCCACATGGCCAGCTCCGGGGCGTAGGCGGACCACTCCGACACATCATAGACCGACGGCGGCATGCCCCGGAGGACCGAGGCCGCGAAGAACGCGGCGGTCACCGGGGCGGCCATGTAGCTGTAAAGCGCCGGGTACTTGGTGTGCTCTGGGATGATGGTGTGGTGCTGGATGAAGTCCCATACGTTGCCCAGGATGAGGAACTCATCGCTGAAGACCGGCTGACCGGTGGCCAGCACTCGGGCCAGTACGCCCATCGCAAGCACGCCGATCAACGCCACCGCCACGGCAGCGTCACGGCGGCGTCCTGGAAGCTGGTCGCGATCCACCGGTACAGCCCGTCCCTTCGCGAATCCGCTGGCCGATGGGGCGTCGGGGAGGATTCGCCGCGGAGACCGGCAATCCTTCACGCGGGAAGCATCCGTCATCTCAACCTGCAGGCATCGAAGGAGCTGTGGCAAGTGGCGACATCCGGCGAGCTATCGCCCGAACAGTGCCGCTGGCACTGCGACCCGGGGATCTACGAGTTCGAGACCACCGCGGAGCTGCCCGACGAGGTGGCGCCGATCGGGCAGGAGCGCGCCACGCACGCCCTGGAGTTCGGAGCCTCCATCGCCAGCGAGGGCTACAACGTTTTCGCTCTCGGGCGGGCGGGCAGTGGCCGCCGGACCATCGTGATGGACACGCTGCGGCGGCACGCGGCGGAGATGCCGGCGCCGGATGACTGGTGCTACGTGTACAACTTCGACGAGCCCCGCCGGCCCCGCGCCCTGCGCCTGCCATCAGGGGCGGCGACGGACTTCCGCGAGGACATGGAGGAGCTGGTCGAGGACGTGGACCGGGAGATCACCCGGGCCTTTGAGAGCGAGGAGTATCAGCAGCGGCGAGAGGAGGTGCTCAGCGAGTACCGGGAGGACCGCACGCAGGCCCTCCAGGAGCTGGAGCGGGAGGTGCAGGAGAAGGGGCTGGCCATCGGACGGGGCCCGACGGGCCTGGTCGTGGCGCCGGCGAAGAACGGCGAGGTGCTCAGCCCCCA
>JBNGDZ010000647.1:0-2572 GCA_049975765.1 Armatimonadota bacterium | reverse complement strand
GATTGAGACGCCATTGATCCTGCAATAACGCAAACACCGGTAAGGAGGATGGACCCACGCGAGATGGAGGTGACGACCGGGCCGGACGGTGGTCCGGCCCCTCCATACGGCGCGACGGACAGCGCCGCTCCGTGGCACCGTCACTGGAGACCTTTGGTCTCTGGGCGTGCGCCGTTTGCCGTTGTCGGGCTGGAAGCCCGACCTACGCGTGGGATAGACTCACTGAGCTTCCCAGTGACTGGCCGGCGCGAGCGCGGCGTTGTCAGGACCACACTCTCGCCCCAGCGCCGGAAGAGCGGCACGCCGCCCCGATTCGGCAGCATACAGATTGAGACGCCATTGATCCTGCAATAACGCAAACACAGGTGATCACCGCTGGCCCGCAGCGTGCCGCTTGCGGCCGATGTCACCCGCTTGACCTCCCCGGCGCGCCGCCGTACAATGCTCCCCGTCGCGATACCCATCTACTGCGCGCGAACGGAGACCCACCATGCCGAAGATCGTCGGCGTGCTGGCGGTTCAGGGGGACTTCCGCGAGCACATCGAGACGCTAAGCGAGATTGAAGGCGTCGAGGCCCGTCCCGTCAAGACGAGGCAGGAGATCGCCGAGTGTGACGCGCTGATCATCCCCGGCGGCGAGTCCACCACCATCGGCAAGCTCATGGAGCGCTTCGAGCTGGACGAGCCGGTGCGGGAGATGCACGAGCAGGGCAAGCCCATCTGGGGCACCTGCGCGGGCATGATCCTTCTCGCCAAGGAGATCGTGGACAGCGACCAGTGGCGGCTGGGGCTGATGGACATCACCGTCGAGCGCAACGCCTTCGGTCGCCAGGTTGACAGCTTTGAGGCCGACCTGCCTGTAGATGGCATCGACGGTGGGCCGATCCGGGCGGTCTTCATCCGCGCCCCATATGTGCGCGAGGTGCGTGAGGAGTGCGGGGTGCACGTGCTGGCGAGCTTCGAGGACAAGATCGTGCTCTGCCGCCAGGGGAACCTGCTGGCCAGCGCCTTTCACCCGGAGCTGACCGATGACCGTCGGCTGCAGGAGCTGTTCGTGTCAATGATCGAGGAGCAGCAATGACCTCGGAGGGCCGTTGTGCAGCCGTTTGGGGGGCCGGTCTCCGCCCTGGCCCCGGTCGTTTTTCCAGCGGTCAGCCGCCAGCTATCAGCGAAGTGCGACCCGACCGGCAATGAGGTGTGCGTCGAAGCGACTGCAGTGAAGTCGAGCGGAGGTGCCGCTTTGAAGGGCGTCATACTTGTCGGCGGGCTGGGCACGCGGCTGTTGCCCATGACTCGGGTCACCAATAAGCACCTGTTGCCCGTCTGGCGCTTCCCCATGGTGTACTACCCACTCTACGTGCTGGTGGAGGCCGGCATCCGCGACATCATGATCGTCACCGGCGGCAACAGCCCCGGCGACTTCCTGGAGCTGCTGCACGACGGCAGTGAGTTCGGCCTGGAGCACCTCACCTTCACCTACCAGCGAGGCGCGGGCGGCATCGCCGACGCCCTGCGGCTGGCCCGCAGCTTCGTCGGTGACGAGCGCGTGGTGGTGATGCTCGGCGACAACGTGCTGGGTGGGAGCATCCGGGAGCACGTGGCGGCCTACCGCGACCAGCCCTCAGGCGCGAAGGTCCTGCTCAAGGCTGTGCGCGATCCAGAGCGCTTCGGCGTGGCTGAGATCGATGACGAGGGCCGGGTGCTGTCCATCGAGGAGAAGCCCGAGGAGCCGAAGAGCGACCTGGCAGTGGTGGGCGTCTACATGTACGATCAGCGCCTCTGGGAGATCCTCCCCACGCTGACGCCCTCCGCGCGAGGGCAGCTTGAGATCACGGACGTCAACAACGCCTACCGCGAGGCGGGAGAGCTGACTGCGGCCATCCTCAACTGCCCGTGGTCGGACGCCGGCACCGCCGAGAGCCTCCAGCGCGCCTCGCAGATCGCCCGCGAGTCCGACTTCTGGCGGAGCGCGGACCTGCCGACAGGCGGCGAGTGCTAAGTCGCAGAAGGCCGCGCACGTTGCTACCTGCCGAGAACACCCGTGCTCCCCATGGAGCGGCCGCCGCGTTCGTGCTGATTCGCGGGAGTCCGCGTGTTCTGGCAGGTCCCGATGACACACGTACTTCCATGGAGGGGCCGCCGCGAGCGTAGCGAGCGGGGCGCGGGCAGGAGCGGCAGCGACTGACCGCGCAGGTTCCACCCCGGCCCAGTCGTTAAGTAGCTCAGCCGCGCCCGCCTACGCCCCCACCCGTTAAGTAGCGCAGGCGCCCTCGCCTGCGCGCCGTTTGGCACCCGGTTAGAGCTACCGGGCCGGGGTGGAACCTGAGGCCTATTCGCTCCGCTCACAGGCCTCACCGGGCGCTGCGCGCCCGGCGGCCCCTCCACCGGGGAGTGACCTGTAAGCGACGAGTTGCCAGCGACGAGCGGCGAGCGACGGCGAACAACAACGGCGAGCGGACCTGCGCCAACTCGCGGGAGACCGTGTACTTTGCCAGGTCCCGAGAACACGCGTACTTACCATGGAGCGGCCGCCGCGTTCGTGCTGATTCGCGGGAGTCCGCGTGTTCTGGCA
>JBNGDZ010000646.1:0-2573 GCA_049975765.1 Armatimonadota bacterium | reverse complement strand
AACCCGCGACCCTCAGCTTGGGAAGCTGATGCTCTACCAACTGAGCTATTCCCGCTCAAAAGGCCGTTCCCGGCCTGGGGTTCCGATGGTGGGCGGTGCAGGATTTGAACCTACGACCTCCTGCGTGTGAAGCAGGCGCTCTTCCACTGAGCTAACCGCCCGCACGGCCGCCACGCGTCCTGTCGCTGCTGCGTCCAAAGTGGCTGAGATGGTGCCGAGGGCGGGATTCGAACCCGCACAACCAGAGTATGGTCACTAGCCCCTCAAGCTAGCGTGTCTACCAATTCCACCACCTCGGCCCGTTCCTCGTAACCTATAGTATACCTCCCCTGCGTACGCAGAGTCAAGCTCGACTTCCGCCCGGCCGGGCTGCACTACGACCACCTGCGTGGTGCTCGATTGGGCGGTGCGCGGAGAGGCCAGGGAGGTCCTGATGCTGGTGGCGCCAAAGTGGTCATCTGCTGTGGCGTCGCGCGCAAGCGCATTCCGGAAGAGCCCCTGCGGCGTCGTGCGCGCCGGCGTCGCCCCCGGTGAGCGGCCCCTCCGTGGGGGCACCATACACCCCACCGCGACGCTGCATGATACGCAAACTCCCGCCACCGGGCACTACAGCCCTGCGGTCGGCAGCAGCCCATCCTCGTCGATGAGAGTTAGGGCCGGCCGGCCGTCCTCGACGCTGCCGCGATAGACCGAGCCGCTGGGGCGGGCCTGCAGGGACACTGTGCCCAGCTCCGGCACCTCCACCTCGACCGTGCAGGCCTCCGTCCCCGCCGCCCAGGCGGCGACCAGCCACTCCTCGCGCTCCCGGTGCTTGCGGGCCAGCGCCCGGACGCCCTCGACGCCCGTAGGCAGCTCGTAGGCCGCAAGATCCTCCGACCAGACATGCCTCTCCGGGCCGGGCACCAGATCGCCGTTGCGCAGGAAGTCCTCCAGGTGCGAGAACAGCGCGTGCACGCGCCCCAGCGCCATGCACTGCCAGATCCAGTTCCGCGCATCGTCGTAGGCGAAGTAGCCCGCCACGCCGCCGATCATGCCCGCGGTGTAGTAGCACTTGAGGTAGCCCATGTAGCGGGCCGGGTCGGCGATGGGCTCGTCGGGGCGGTTTTCGCCCGGCCAGCCGGCGGTGACCCAGTTGTACGACAGCGGCTGCCCGTACTCGATCTGCTGGGCGGTGGCGTTGAGGGCCATGGTCAGCATGTCCCAACTACCGGTGAAGCCGCTGTTGTAGTGCCTGTAGTAGATCGAGGTGTTGGGGATGTCTGAGACCGGCTTCATGTAGTCATAGTCCCACGTCCACTTCCACCAGTCGGCGTAGCGGTGGGCGTGATGCGAGGCCTCGGTGTGATAGTAGATGTAGAGCATCCGCTCGGGCACCAGCTCCCGGATCCGCTCGCTGACGATCAGCTCCTGGTGGCCCTTGCGCTGGGAGATGTAGTCGTACCAGTCGCGGTCACCCTTGGCGGCCATAACCTTCGGGTCCTGCTGCCAGTACTGCAGGTGGTGGCCGACGGTGCTGAGGCCGTACTCGCCGCCGTTGGTGATGATGGCGATGGGCGCCCGCTCCAGCACGGGCCGCAGCATCTCGATCTCCCGCTCCGCCACCATCTCGAAGGCCTCATCCGGCGCCTCCGGGCTCCAGATCTGCTTGCCCTCCACCAGCTCGCCATTCTCGTCCCGGCACCAGGTCTCCGGCGGCAGCTCGTCCCTGAAGCTGCGGATCGTGAAGGCCGGCGCCACGATAACGTGCATGGGGTAGCGCTCGGGATCGCCGGCGGTTAGCTCGCACACTCTCGAGACCACGCTTTCGGGGTCCTCGAGCTGCTCCACGAGCTGCGGCCGCAGCCGCCCGAAGCGCAGGCAGTAGCCCCAGTTGTCGGCCAGCTCCTTCCGGACCTCGAAGGGCTGCTCCGGCATCCACATGGACAGCGGCAGGAGTGTGTGGCCCTCTGCGAAGGTCGGATTCTGGGCCTGCTCGAGCTGCTCCAGCGCCGTCGGCCCCGCCGGCTCCTCTTCGGCGTCCTGGGCGACGCAGCTCATCACCATCAGCATACACAGCACCGTCAGCAGAATGCGCATGGTCGTCCCTCCTCTGGGCCTCAACGGGCCTGACCGTCGAGCCTGTCTCCGTCCCCGGACGGGGAGGAGACACAGCGGTTGCACCAGGCACGAAACGTCTCCGGCCATGCCCCGATTCCCGTACAGCCAACTCACCATTCTCGCGAGCTGACGCGACTCCTTCCGGCCAGGCACCACCGGCGTCCGGGACCAGGCAGGGCTGAGGCTGAGAGGAGCGAACCACCACAGCAGTGTCGCTGCAGTGAGGACGCGACTATGCGAGCGAGGGTGAGAGTCATGCGCTGGATGAGCCAGGCGATGGTACCGGCAGTGCTGCTGGCGCTGACGTCCATGGCCGGCGCCGCCACGCCTGCAGATGAGGGTCTCGTAGCGCACTGGAGCTTTGATGCGGGCGCTGGCGACGTGGCGCGCGACCTGAGCGGCAACGGGCATGAGCTCGAGTACGGTCTGCTGCTCGCGGGAGCGATCGAGCTTGTCGTGGATCGAGCAGACACAGA
>JBNGDZ010000645.1:0-2575 GCA_049975765.1 Armatimonadota bacterium | reverse complement strand
CAGCAGTTCGGTATCGAGGACCCCGGCCGGCCCTACCGGATGACGGTCGTGGGCGGCTGGACCGCCGAGGACTTCGAGGAGCAGCGGCGGCGCGAGAAGACCTTCGAGGTGACCGACATGGTCACCGGTCCGGGCACCTACACCGTGGGCTTCCGCTACACCAGCGGCTGGAACGGGCTGCGCTCATACGCCGTAGAGCTCATTGAGGCGGCCGGTGACGATTCGGAGGGTGGGGCGGTCGTGGCCTCTGACGAGCACGAGGGCACCGCGGGAGCCCGGCCCGAGAACACCCAGTACACGCTCGAGGTCGAGGACGTCCATCCGGAGGCGCGCTACTTCATCCGCGTGGACATCCAGGGGACGCCGGACACCGGCCTGCCGGCCGACCGCCAGGGCTGCAACGGCGACATCTGGATGCGCAAGGCCGGAAAGCTCGACGCCGGCCAGCCCCCTCCGCCGCTGAGGCCCATGACGGAGGACCAGGCGGCGGCCTTCGGGCCGCCGCGCTTCGTCACCGATGGCGTCCACGTCGCGGTTCTGCCCGGCGGCTACGGCGCGTCGGCCATCCAGCAGTGGCTCGCCGAGCGGGAGGGCGTGGAGGTGCGCCCGCTGTCGGGCCTGACTCCGGCGCACCTCAAGCCCTGCGACGTCATCATCCTGCCGCAGCCGAAGATGGCCGGGGTCATCGGCGAGGACGACGTGAGGGCGCTCCGCGGCTACGTCCGGGACGGCGGCGGTTTGATCGTGACGCATGACTCGGTGGGCTTTCGGGAGCAGCCGGCGATCATCCCCGAGATCTGCGCCGGCGGCGTCGAGAAGATCGACGCCCGGCACTGGATCGCGGTCGCCCAGCATCCGGTGACCGCGGGGATTGAGCTGAACGTGGAGCATACCCACTCCTACTACGACCACATCCAGCTTGAGGCGGGGCCCGATGCCGTGGTGCTGGCAAAGGGCGCCGAGCGGGAGATGCCCGTGGTGGTCGCCGGCAGCTTCGGCGAGGGCCGCTACGTGGCCATCGGCCTGGCGGTCGGCATCGACGACGACGCCATGGACGTGGCGCCCCGGGGGGCCGAGGCGCAGCTTCTGCTCAACGCCGTCACCTGGGCCGGCGGGGGCTCATGAGCGCGACCCGAGGAGGCGGCGCAATGAGGCTCATCTGGCTTGCGGCATGCCTGCTGACAGCCACATCGGCCTGCGCTGCGGAGGCCGGGTTCCTGCCCTATGAGCCCGACGGGGATACTCTCCTGCTGCTGCATCTCGACGAGGACGGTGAGCGCCAGCCCAACCTTGGGACCGTCGAGGTGGATGGCCAGCTCGTCAAGGGCGCCCAGAGTGGGAAGGGCGTCTTCGGCCGCGGCGCCGAGCTTGGGGGCGACGGCGAGTGCGTCCGTGTTCCCTTCCATGAGGGCCTGCGGCTGGCCGTCGATCAGCCCTTCACCATCGAGTGCTGGGTCCGCCCCGACGGCGCCGACGGCACTGTCTTCTCCGTGAGCATCAATTACTACCTGGCGGCCCACTACAGCCGCGGCACGGCGACCTTCGGCTACCGCGCCGAGAGCTTCCCGATCCGCTGGTACTCCCTCGCCGGCATCCCCTGGCAGCGAGGCCGGTGGCAGCACGTGGCGGTGACGCACGACTCCGACCGCACCGTGCGCCTCTACCTCAACGGCCGCCCGGTGGCCGAGACGCAGCACGCCGACGAGGGCACCTACACCGAGAAGGGCGGCGCGACGACCTTCGGCTCCCACGATGGCTGGCGGGCGCATCTGAGCGGTGCCATCGACGAGATCCGCATCTCCGGCGTCGTGCGCGAGTTCCAGCCTCTGCTGACCGAGCGGGTCTACCTGGCGGGCGAGTCCGTGCGACTGAACCTGGCCGGCGCAGAGCTGCCGGAGCGCGTGGCGAGCGTTCGCGTGCGGATCACCAGCGCCGCCGGGGAGGAGCTGCTGTCGCGGGAGCTCCCGGTCGAGGAGGCGGACGCCGGTCTGCTGGCCGCGGAGCGACTCGGCGAGGGCGAGGCGGAGGTCAGCGTGGAGTTCTCGGACGCGGCCGGGGAGCGGATCGCGTCGCTGGTGCGGCCGGTCAGCTACGGAGGTGGGCAGATGCGTCAGTTGCAGCAGCGGGCCGCCGCAGTTGAGGACGCCCTGGCGCACGCCGATGCTGACCTGCCCGAGCGCCGCGTCGCGCTGCAGGTGCTGGAGGCGGCACGCGAGCGCATGCAGCGCCGCGATCTGGAGCTGGCCGGGAGCTATCTCAGCGCCGCCGAGCGCCGCGCGCAGGCCATCGCCACCGGCGAGGCGGCCTACCGCCTGGCCGTCCGGCGGCACGTGCGAGCCGAGCGCGACGAGGATGTGCGCATCACCATGAGCTGGGACGCCACGGACGCGGAGGGGGCCCTCCCGTGGGCGGAGCGGATCGGCGCGAATGAGCTGGTCACGCCGCACGGCAGCGCCTCCCGCGAGGGCCTGGCGCGGTGGCTGGAGGCCGGCTACCACACCGCCATGCTCTCCAGCGCGCCGATCCATACCGCGGAGGAGCCGGACCACCTGCAGTTCGGCTACTGGTACATGGA